>JBFMEF010000011.1 GCA_040753495.1 Candidatus Zixiibacteriota bacterium | reverse complement strand
AGAAGGCGCCGGGCAGGTGATAATGATTGGTCCGCCCAATTCGGGGAAATCCTCCCTGTTAGCGACATTGACTCATGCCCAGCCGCTAATCGGCGATTACCCTTTCAGCACTCGGGAACCGCTGGCCGGCATGATGCGCTTCGAGACTATCCAGATTCAATTGATAGATACGCCATCAATCGCCTCTGACTTCTACGAAGGCTACCTGACCAATCTGATTCGGGCGGCTGACCTGGCGCTCTTTGTAGCGGATATCTCGACGCCGACAATAGAGAATGAAGTGCGGGCGGTGCTGGAGCAACTGGCAGCAAGGAAAATCCATCTGGCAGCCCGTTCGGCGCCGGCTTCGGAGGACCCCCGCATAGTGCCGAAGGCGACCCTGGTGGTGGGGCATAAGGCATTTGAAGATAATAGCGACCGAGGGCTGGAAATTCTGAAAACGATTTTCCCGGAGCATCCTGTACTGGCAACGTCGATACTGGATGATGGTTCAATGGAGCGACTGAAACGAGAGATTTTTCTGGCGCTCGGAATTATACGAGTGTATACCAAGCGGGTGGGGCATGAGGCTGATTTCAATGACCCGATAATTCTGCCAACGGGAGGTACGGTTGAAGAGGCGGCGATGACTCTGCACAAAGATTTCGCGCAAAGACTTCAATTTGCCCGGGTTTGGGGAAAAGGGAAGTTTGAAGGGCAGAGAGTCAGCAAGTCGTATCAGCTGTCGGACGAGGATATAATAGAGTTTCACCTGTAAAGCCCAGCCGGTGTTGGGAAATATAGCCTATTATCCCCTAACAGGTTTTGGGCTTCTCCGGCGCGCCATTGCGGTAGATTGCCCGGAGTGGTTTAAAGGTTATAAAATAACTTGACGTCGGGGGGGTATATTATTATTATAATAAACTTTAACTTATTGGGCCCATAGCTCAGTTGGTTAGAGCAGCTGACTCATAATCAGCGGGTCCCAGGTTCAAGTCCTGGTGGGCCCAGGATATTTGAAAGAATAGGAAGCCGGAGGGCAATTAGCTCAGCTGGTTAGAGCGTTCGGTTCACATCCGAAAGGTCACTGGTTCGAGTCCAGTATTGCCCAGTTAAAAGATGTCGGAGATGACCGATAGTAAGAATATGCACTTACCCTTTAGAATAAAAAGGGCAGTAAAAGCCGGAATAGAGAAAGACAGGGTAGTAAGCTACGGCGCAGTCTGAACTTAATTTGGACTGCGCTTTTTTTATTTATGACCGTTGATTTTAGGTAAGGAGCCCGTTAATGCAAAGCGATCTTGAGATGCTTCTCAAATTGCAAGTAATAGACTACGACCTGGGGGAGCTGGAGCGTTCGAAAGAATATCTGCCCGATATGATGGAGAATCTTCGTCGGGAGATTGAAGAGGCCGAACAGCAATACCAGAATGCGGAAAAGGAGATAAAGGAAGCGCGGGTGTTGCAGAAGAGCCTGGAGCTGGAGATAGCCGGGAAACAGGGAGAGCTCAAAAAGCTCCAGGAACAGATGATGGCTATCAAGACCAATAAGGAATATGACGCTCTGGTAGGTCAGATTGATAATGTTAAGGGAACTATCAGCGAGAAAGAGACTCTCCTTATTGAAACTATTGAACGGACTGAAAAACTGGACAGTGAAATCGGCGAACTGGAGAAGAAAGCCCGCGAGATACGAGAGCGCAATTCCAAGGAGCTCTCCACTCTTCAGGATAAGATGGATTCGGTCGGTTCCAAAATCGGGATAAAGGAAGATGAGCGGAATAATATCGCGGTGCGGGTACCGAAGCGGGTCATGATGGTTTACGAACGGGTGCGCAAGGTTCGGGGCGGCACGGTGGTAGTGCCGGTGCGCAAGCGGGCCTGCGGCGCCTGCTATAAAGCGCTCTCGCCGCACCGGATTCAGGAACTTAAACGCAACGACCAGATTATTGTCTGCGACAACTGCGGCCGTCTTCTCATCTGGCAGAACGGCGAAAGCGAGTAGCCCCTATGGCAGAGTTTTTTCCGACCGACGGCTTGACCTTCGATGATGTTCTTCTTGTCCCGACCCGCTCGGAGGTGCTTCCGCGAGATGTCGATATCACAACCCGCCTGACCGCTTCCATCAGGCTGAATATACCGATAATTTCGGCGGCAATGGATACGGTGACCGAGTCGCGGCTGGCAATCGCTCTGGCGCGTCAGGGGGGGATTGGCATCATTCACAAAAATCTTGCCCCCGAAATCCAGATGGGGGAGGTCGATAAAGTCAAGCGGTCGGAATCGGGAATGATAGTGGACCCGATTACTCTTCCGCCGGACCGTCCCATAGGCGACGCCCTGGCGGTGATGAAAAAATTCTCTATCTCCGGAATACCGATAACGGAGCACGGCAAACTGGTCGGCATTATTACCAACCGCGATTTGCGTTTCCATAAAGAGCTGAACCTGCTGATAAGAGATGTCATGACTAAAAACAATCTGGTCACCGCCAATGAAGGAATCGACCTGGAAACGGCGCAGGAGCTCCTGCATAAGAACCGCATTGAGAAACTTCTGATTGTCGACGCCCAGAACAATCTCAAGGGGATGATTACTGTTAAGGATATAATGAAAAAAATTCAGTATCCCAATGCCTGCAAGGATGAGCGGGGGAGGCTTCGGGTGGGAGCGGCGGTAGGGGTCTCCGGCGAATTGGAGAAGCGGGCGGAACTTCTGGTCAATACCGGCGTTGACATACTGGTGATAGATTCCTCGCACGGCCATTCGGCCGGGGTGCTGAGGGCAATAGAATTTTTGAAGAAGAGGTTTCCGGACAAACCGGTTATGGCAGGGAATGTGGCGACCAGAGAAGGAACACAGGCATTAATTGATGCCGGGGCGGATGCGGTGAAAGTCGGGATTGGACCGGGGTCAATCTGCACTACCCGGGTGGTGACCGGCGCCGGCATGCCGCAGATTACCGCCGTAATGGAAAGCGTGGAAGCGGCGCGGAAGGATAATATTCCGGTGATTGCCGACGGCGGCATAAGATATTCCGGCGATATCACCAAGGCTCTGGCGGCAGGGGCTGATGCGGTCATGATAGGCTCCCTATTTGCCGGGACGGAAGAGTCTCCCGGCGAAACCGTGCTGTTCGAGGGAAGAAGTTTTAAAGTTTACCGCGGGATGGGCTCGATAGAAGCGATGAAAGCCGGCAGCAAAGACAGATATTTCCAGGAGCATCAGGAAGAGGTCTCCAAGTTTGTGCCGGAAGGAATCGAGGGAAAAGTGCCTTACAAAGGAGACCTGGCTGACTCGGTTTATCAACTGGTCGGCGGGCTTCGCTCCGGGATGGGGATTTGCGGAGCGGGAAGCATTGGCGATTTGCATAAGAAGGCGAAATTTGTGCGCGTGACGCAGGCCGGCATACTGGAATCACATCCGCATTCGGTCAGTATCTCGAAGGAGGCGCCCAATTACCGGCGGATGTTTTAATATATGAAGTTTTTTGTTAACGATAGATATGAACGAAAGCACAGAAAGAGTGAAACACGGTCGCGCTTTATGAAAACGTAAAGTGAGGAAAGTCCGAGCTCCACAGAGCCGGGGTGCCCGGTAACGCCGGGGCGGAGCAATCCGACGGAGAGTGCCGCAGAAACAAGACAGCCGACCCGGACAGTTTCGCGCTGTTCGGGGGTGATGGTGAAACCGAGGTGTAAGAGACCCCGTTCCGCGCGGGAGACCGGGCGGAAGGTAAACCCCACCCGGAGCAAGGCCAAATAAGGAAAAAGGGGAGGCTCGCCCCGTTTGATTTCCGGGTAGGCCGCATAGAACCGGCAGGCAACTGTCCGGTCAAGATAAATGACCGTTACTCCCGACTGGTCGGGATAAACAGAACTCGGCTTATTTCCCTCTTTCTGGCTTCTTGAAAAAGGAAGCCGTCTATGAACTCGGCAACGAGAACCGTCCCTTTGAAATGGGTGGTAGCTCAAGAACCTGATCCCGAATTACTCCAGGAGATCAGCAATAAAACCGGGCTCGATAGAATCATCGCCAAGATTCTTTTCAATCGTCAAATAGATACGCCGGAGACTATTCGTCAATTCCTGCAGCCATCGCTCAAAGACCTTCAGGACCCGTTCACCCTCTACGGAATGGACCGGGCGGTGGACCGGATACTGCAGGCGCTTCGCGATAACGAAAAGATGATGGTGTACGGCGACTATGATGTTGACGGTATCACCGCCGCCTCGCTCTTGTACCTGGTTCTGAATAAACTGGGAGCGCAGGTAAGTTATTATCTTCCCAACCGCCTTATTGAAGGGTACGGGCTCTCCGTGGAGGGGATTAAAGAGGCCTCCGAGCGGGGGGTAACTCTTATCGTCTCGGTCGATACCGGAGTCACGGCGGTGGAGGAAGTCAAACATGCGGCCTCGCTCGGAATCGAATGTATTCTGACCGACCATCATGAGCCGGGGGAAGTTTTGCCGGAGCCGGTGGCGCTGGTAAACCCGAAACAGAAAGACTGCACCTATTCGGGAGGAGAGCTTTCCGGGGTTGGTGTCGCTTTCAAAGTGGCGCAGGCGCTCTATCAGAGACTGCAGCAGGACCAAAGCGAACTGGAGGAACATCTCGACCTGGTGGCGCTGGGGACCTCGGCCGATATCGTGCCGCTGGTCGGCGAAAATCGAATTCTGACCAAGTTCGGTATCAAGCAGATATCGCGCACCAATAAGCCCGGGCTGAAATCGCTGACTTTTGTCTCCGGTCTGATGGGGAAGGATATCGGGACCGGACAGGTCGTTTTTATCCTGGCGCCGCGTATCAATGCCGTGGGGCGACTGGGCGACGCCGAAATGGCGATAAAGCTTTTGACCACCAAAGATGAGCGGGTCGCCGCCGATATCGCGCGGAAATTGGATAAGGAAAATCAGCGGCGGAAATATATCGACGAAAAGACCCTCAACGAAGCCCTGGAGCAGATTCGTCAGGTAGTCGACCTGAGCAATGACCGCGCCATTATACTGGCATCCGAAGGGTGGCATCAGGGAGTAATTGGTATTGTCGCCAGCCGCCTGGTGGAAAAATATCATCTCCCCACCATCATGATTGCCATAGATAATGGCGAAGGCAAAGGGTCGGCGCGCTCCATCCCGGGATTTCATCTCTGTGACGCCCTGAAAGAATGTGAGGACCTGTTGCTGCGGTACGGGGGACATAAATATGCCGCCGGTTTGACTATCAATCCTGCTAATATCGAAAAATTCCGGGAGCGGATGAAGGAAGTTTCCCAGAGAATGCTGACGGATGATGACCTGGTGGCAAAACTCTATATCGATTCCGAAATAGAGTTGAGCCAGATTAATGACCGTCTGCTCGACGTGCTGGAGACCTTCTCGCCTTTCGGTCCCCAGAATATGCGGCCGGTCTTTCTGACCCGCAATTGCGAGATACTGGGACAGCCGTACTGTGTCGGGAAGAATCATCTGAAGATGAAAGTCCGCAAGGGGGATGCCGTCTTTGACGTCATCGGTTTCGGATTCGGCGACTGGGTGCGCAATCTCTCGGGGCGCGGAAATCTGGTTGACCTGGTATATGTAGTCGAATATAATTCCTGGAATGACAGCACTCATATACAGCTTCGTTTGAAAGATATGAAACTGGCCGCCGGCGATATCGGCTCATTCTGAGAGTTCTATGACGGTTTTGGAGCGATTTCTGGGGGGAGACCAGTCGGCGCTGGCGCGGATAATCACCATAATTGAAGACCGGACTGATGGCTATCAGGACATTTTGGCGCGACTTTATCCCCGTTCGGGGAAGGCGCTGAAGATTGGATTTACCGGGCCGCCGGGGGCGGGAAAGTCGTCGCTGGTCAACAGTATCGCCAAAATGCTTCTCGGGCAGGGGAAAAAAGTCGGAATTATCGCGGTTGACCCGACCTCGCCCTTCACGGGGGGGGCGCTTCTGGGCGACCGAATCAGAATGGTCGATATGCCGTCGGATGGGACGGTCTATATCCGCTCGATGGCGACGCGCGGCTCGACCGGCGGGCTGGCGGCGGCGACCGGAAATGCCGCGGTGGCGCTGGATGCTTTCGGGTTTGACTATGTCCTTATCGAAACGGTCGGAGTGGGACAGGTGGAACTCGACATTATCGACACCTGCGATACGGTGGTGGTGACGCTGGTGCCGGAATCGGGCGATGCCGTGCAGGCGCTGAAAGCGGGGCTGATGGAGATTGCCGATATCTTTGCGCTGAATAAATCGGACCGACCGGGGGCGGAAAATATCGCGGCGGAATTGAATATGATTCTGGAGATAAAGAGAGAGAAGCAAGACTGGGAGTTGCCGGTGGTGATGACCGAGGCAATAAACAACAAGAATATCGACCGGCTTCAAAGTAAGATCGAAAAGCATCTTGCCTACCTGCGCAGTTCCGGGCAGTTTGATAAACATCGGCGGGAGCAGATTCGGAAGAAGATTGTCAGTATCGTGACGGCGCAGATAAATGTGGTAGTGCGAGAAAAATTGACCCGAATGGTCGATATTGAAAAAGTGGTGGGGGAGATTTACGAGGGGAAGACTGACCCTTATACGGTGAGCAAGGAGCTGATTCGGTTGTCGGCGATGGGGTGAGGAAGGGATTGGCGGCGACCGATCGACCATTTCCTATGTGCTTTGGATAAAATGATCCCACCGCAAGCGGTGGGGCACCATTGCGTAATTCGATATAATTCTGCAGGTTAACGAAGGCGGTCCGGTCGCCTTTTTTATTGTGTTGGGGCGCAAGGGATTGCGTTATTCGGGAATCTCCTTCGAGAAGGTAACTGTCTGGGGCACAAAATGTAATAGGTTCGTATTCGTTTCGATTCTGGTTTTTGGGGTCTCTCAGTCTCTGGGAAAAGCGGTTTGTGCGTGGAACTTTTTGGGTTTGGTGGTGACGCATATGCAATATCTCCTCTATTTGTACCCCTGTTGTACCGCCAGCAGCGGTTTGGTGGTGAAATTGCGGGGCTGAGGATGAGATGATAGGGTGGGGCAGATGAGGCCTCCGCATAAGGCAGAGGCGCGGAGAAAGTATAGCAGAGCGGCAGGTCACGCTTCGACTGATGTCGGACCTAAGAGCGGCCGCAACTTTGAAGGTACTCCCCGGTTGCGTCAGTTCTTAAGTTCGAATCGTTTCGAACTGTGAACTGACGCATCAGCCAGGATGATATCGGACAGATGACAGCGGCAATAGATGAGGATTGAGCCTATTTGGACAAAATCCCCCGTGGTTTTGATACTTAAGTTGAACCGGACTTCAGAGAAGTTTTCGAT
>JBFMEF010000010.1 GCA_040753495.1 Candidatus Zixiibacteriota bacterium | reverse complement strand
ATGACTTTTTTCTCTTTGGAATAAAGTCCGGGGGCAATGAATTTCCAGAGTTGATAGAGGACCACCGGAGACGCCCCCAGAATTCCGGTATAGAAGGCGATTTTAAGATAGGCATAGAAGGAGCCGGTGATTTCGGTAAAATGGAGTTTGATATCCCCCAGGGGGTAGACTATGAATTTATATATCTCTTCGGCAAATATGAAGGCGACCACAGCCGCCGCGATAACGGCGATGACCGCTTTTATAAGGCGCCAGCGAAGCTCCTCGATATGCTCCAGAAACGGCATATCGCCCCCTTTTTTGCGGGGGGGAGCGGTATCATAGGAATCGGGATTCTTTTCCATGTCAGGGCGGAATTAAGAGAAAAAACCGGGGGAGGTCAATCGAATTCTATCAGCGCGGAAAGGGGCTATCCGAGCAGTTTTTTGAGTTCCTCGAAGAATTCGGCTTTATCCTGAAATTTGCGGTACACCGAAGCGAAGCGAACATAAGCGACTTCATCAACCTCTTTTAATTTTTCCATGACCATCTCTCCTATGAATTTGCTGGTGACTTCACTTTTGGAAAGTTCCTGCAGGCGGGCTTCGATTTCATCGACAATCGCTTCAATCTTCTTGCCGGAAACGGGGCGTTTGTTGCATGCCAGTTTAATGCCGTGGATTAATTTCTGTCGGTCAAATGGCTCCCGGCGGTCATCCGACTTGATGACGGTCAACGTAACATTCTCAATATATTCATAAGTGGTGAAACGCTCTTTGCAGTTAAGGCATTCGCGCCGTCGTCGCACCGCCCGTCCATCCTGAGCCGCCCGGGAATCAACCACCTTGTCTTCCTCATGTCCGCAAAAGGGGCATTTCATAGGGGGGAATCCTCTGCCACCGGTGAAGATTTTTCGAGAACCAGCTGATGCACCTCGACTCCGGCTTCATCCAGCATTTGACGGGAGAGGTCATCCGGGTACCCTTCGGCGACATAAATCTCCCGCACACCGGCATTGATTAATATTTTCGCGCAGAGGATACAGGGGAAGGTAGTCGAGTACAGGATGCCCCCCTCAATGGAGATGCCGGAGGTTGCGGCCTGAATGACCGCATTCTGCTCGGCATGAATGGCGCGGCAGAGTTCATGACGTTGCCCTGATGGTATGCCCAGTTCCTCGCGCAGGCAGCCGATATCGAGGCAATGTTTCAGTCCCGAGGGGGAGCCGTTATATCCGGTGGCAAGGACTTTCTTGTTCTTTACGATGACGGCGCCGACCTGCCGCCGGAGGCAGGTAGAGCGGGTAGCGGCAAGCATCGCAATCCGCATGAAATATTCGTTCCAGGAGGGACGATGATGATTCTGATTCTGGCTCATGGCGCCCTAATGTACAGGTAGTTTCTATTCCGGCGCAATCAAAATCTTGGCGCCTTTCTCATATTCGATACCGAACTTCTCAGCCGCGGAATTCTCGCGCACTCCTATTTCCAGAAATCCGGCGGAGTTGATATAAGCGAGCGGTTTGCCGACCGCGACATCGCCGAAAGTACCGCAAAGTGCGCCTATCCGGGTGCGGTTAAGATAGACGACGAAGGGGCGTAAAGGGAGGTCGGACTCCCTGATAGAGCTGACCAGATTACCGAATTTGTCGATATAAATCAGTTCGCCGATGACTTTATTGCCGATTTTCTTGACCAGAAAACTCTCTGTTTGAGAGAGATGGCGGATTGCCGAGCCCAGCTCCTGCGGAATAACTCCCCGCGAGAGATATGCCGCCGCCGGCGCAAATATATCGCGACCATGGAAGGTTCGGGAAACGACTTTCAGGTGATATTTTTTCCTGTTAAGCTGATAGATGCCGACTATTTCAGTCCGGTCGAGAAAAGCGAAAAGTCCATTGTCCGGACCGACGAAGAAATGATTAAGGGTTTCAATGAGAAGGGGACGGCGCTCGGTTCCGACCCCGGGGTCAACCACCGCCAGATGAATGGAGCCGGAGGGAAAATAGCGGCAGGAGGACTCCAGAACATAAGCGGCGGCTTTGATTCCGAAGGAGGGGATATCGTGGGTAATATCGATGGTCGTTGCAGCCGGATTAATGCCGGCCATGACCGCTTTCATCAAGGCGACATAGTTATCCTGCCATCCGAAATCGGTGGTCAGGGTGATAATCGGTCGCTCCGTTCTTACAACCGCCACTGGTTATAGCCGATTTTGGGGTCTCTTCCCCGAACCAGTTTTTCGCTGAAAACCCGCATATAGATTTCCAGGGTGACCAGCACGTTGCCATTGAATAAATGCCCGGTGTAAGTCTGCATGACGCCATCCGCCACCGTCACATGACAATGAATAAACGGCTCATCGGTATCCTCGCGAAACGCCACATTGCCGGTCAGATTGCCGACATCAAGGGTATCTTTGAAGACCCGTGTCATGTAGCTGTTGTCAGGAATGTTGTAGATACCGATTGTCGCCTGTCCCAGAGCGCCCATCCCGGTCAGAAAAGCGGCCTGAATATTATGCTCCTTGACAAAACTCTCCAGGGAGCAGATGACCTCATCGCCTTCATCGAGGCGAATCAGGTAACCGCCCTCTACCTTACGGAAATTCATTATTTTGTTTCCTCGTCGAGCCAGTCAAGGTAATCAGGATTACCTTCGGCAATATTCAAAGAGACCACCTCGGGGATATCATAAGAATGGTTCTCTTTGACATATTTGATAAGATTTTCCACTTTCTTGGTGGCGGTTTTGATGATCAGCAGCGCTTCGTCATCGGAGGTAATTTTTCCTTTCCAGCGATAGATGGAGCGGACGGTGTCGACAATATTGACGCAGGCGGCGAGTTTGTTTTCGACTATCTCGGTAGCCAGAGCCCGGGCTTTGTCGCGCTGCACCGTTACAAAAACAACTCTAAAGGCAGACATATCTTCACCTCAATCTAAGATTTGAGTTTTCTTCCCAGTTTTTTTTCCAGAGAGCGGACCTTTCCGGTCAGACGGTTCTTTGCCCCTTTGCGGTCATCCATTGTGAGAACCATATAGATGCGGTTGTGCGACCTCCGCAGTCTCAGCCGGCAGCGGTTTATGAGCGGCATTATCTTGTCCCATTCCCCTTCGATGACGGTGGACATCGACGAAGTTCGGTAAGGCAGTCCCGATTTGTCTATGAGGTCGATGATTTTGGCGACCTCAGAGGAAGCCGATTCTTTTTTCCCGACCGGAAACATTGAAAACTGTATCAGCATATCACAATTTCGTTGAGAGAGTTTACTTTAAGAGACAAATTTATTCAAAAAACCTCTCATAATGCAATAATAAAAAACCGGCGGTTCTCAGTCGCCGGTACTTATTTATCGGACAGATATCGCCGGAAATCAAGGCTAATCTTTTCGCTGCGAATAGAGGGGAAATTTCGCGCAGAGCGATTTGACCTCGGCGGCAACCGCTTGGAGCAGCGCCTCGTTGTCGAGATTCTTGATAACGCGGTCGATAAAGCCGGCGATAATTTTCATCTCTGATGGTCCCATCCCGCGAGTGGTTATTGCCGGCGTGCCGATTCGGATGCCGGAGGTAACAAACGGTTTCTGGGGGTCAAAGGGAACGGTATTTTTATTAACGGTAATACCTGCGACATCGAGCGCTTTTTCGACTTTCTTACCGGTTAAACCGATTTCAATGAAGGAGACCAGCATCAGATGAGTATCGGTGCCGCCGGAGACGATATGGTACCCTTTGGATTTGAGTTCATTTGCCAGGACGGAAGCGTTTTCCACGATTCTTTTCTGATAGGCTTTGAAGTCATCGCTGAGGGCCTCTTTGAGGGCGACCGCCTTGGCGGCGATGATATGCATCAAGGGTCCCCCCTGAATACCGGGCATAACGGTGCGGTCGAGGTCAGCGGCATATTTTTCTTTGCACATCACCATCCCGCCGCGGGGACCGCGGAGGGTTTTGTGAGTGGTGGTGGTGACGAAGTCGGCATAATGTATCGGCGAGGGGTGCAAACCGGTGGCGACCAGTCCGGCGATATGGGCGATATCGACCATCAGGTATGCCCCGCAGGCGTCACAGGCTTCGCGGAATCTCTTGAAATCAAGGAAGCGAGGGTACGCCGAGGCTCCGGCGACTATCATTTTCGGTCTAATCTCTTTAGCCTGGGCGACCAGTTTATCGTAGTCGATTACTTCGGTATCTTTCTCCACCTGATAGGAAGAGAATTTGAAAAGTTTGCCGGAGAAATTTATAGGGTGGCCATGAGTCAAATGGCCGCCGTGGGAAAGGTCCAGCCCCATCACCTTGTCGCCCGGCTCCAGGACAGTAAAATAGACCGCCATATTTGCCTGGGAGCCGGAATGCGGCTGGACGTTGACATGCTCGCATCCGAAGAGCTGCTTAGCGCGCTCACGAGCCAGATTTTCGGCCATATCAACAAATTCGCAGCCGCCGTAGTACCGTTTGCCGGGATACCCTTCGGCGTACTTGTTGGTCATGACGCCGCCGGCCGCTTCCAGAACTGCTTCGGAAACAAAATTTTCCGAAGCGATTAATTCCAGTTTGTCCGATTCCCGGTTTACTTCGCCGACGATGGCATTGTAGATTTCCGGGTCGGTCTGTTTCAGATATGACATTTCAGCACCTATCTTCTCACTTATTTTCCAAGTCTTCTATTTTCTGCAATCTTCGAATATGGCGCCCCCCTTCGAAAGCGGTTTCCAACCAGGTCTTGACGATATCCTCCAATTCCGCCTCGGAAGTGTATTTCTGAGAGAGAGTGAGCAGATTGGAATCATTATGGAAGCGGGCGTAATAAGCCATATCTTTGTTGAGAGCGAGAGTTGCCCGAATCCCTTTGACTTTATTGGCGGCGATAGTCATCCCGTTGCCGGTCCAGCAGACCGCCACTCCCCGGTCAACCGCTCCTTCCGCCACCGATTCGGCCACTTTTATTCCAAAATCGGGGTAATCGACCGAGTCCTTGTTATCTGTCCCAAAATCGACCACGGTATGGCCTAATTTCTGAAGGATTTTTTTTACTTTTTCCTTCAGTTCAAATCCGGCGTGGTCGGAGCCGAGAGCGATTTTCATATTACCTTTTGGCGGCAGCGGCAGTCTTCCTGGCGGGAACAAAAGTCAACCAGCCATATTTGTCGTCGGCGCGCCCTTCGAGAATATCAAAAAATCGCTTCTGCAGTTTTTCGGTAATCGGACCGCGGCGTCCGCTGCCGATAATGATGCCGTCAATTTCGGCAATCGGCGTTATTTCGGCGGCCGAGCCGGTGAAGAAGACTTCATCGGCGATATATAAGGCTTCACGGGGAATATTCTCTTCGATTACTTTAATTCCCATATCTTCGGCGAGACGAATCACGGAGCGGCGGGTGATGCCGGGAAGAATTGATGCCGAAAAAGGCGGAGTCACCAGAACGCCATTGCGGACGATAAAGATATTTTCTCCGGAGCCTTCTGAGACATTGCCATAGATATCGAGAGCAATCCCTTCGACACAGCCGCGCGCCAGCGCCTCCATTTTGATAAGAGCGCCGTTCATATAATTGGCTCCGGCCTTTGCCATCATAGGTGTGGTGTTGGGAGCGTTTCGATTCCAGGAGGAGACACAGACTTTGACCCCCTGCTCCAAAGCCTCAGGACCGAGATATTTCCCCCAATTCCAGGCGGCGATGGCGACATCAACCGGGCAGGTCAGCGGGTTGACGCCCAGCGAATCATAGCCGCGGTACACTACAGGCCGGATATAACATTCATCCAGATTATTAATAGCAATCAACTCGAGGATGGCATCGAATATCTGTTGCCGGGTGAAAGGGATTTCCATCCGGTAGACTTTGCAGGAGTTCCAGAGACGGTCAATATGCTCTTGCAGGCGGAAACAGGCGGGACCTTTGGGGGTCTTGTAGCAGCGCTGCCCTTCGAAGAGTGATGAGCCGTAATGCACGACATGAGAGAGGACATGGATTTTGGCATCATCCCATTTCACGAATTTTCCGTTCATCCAGATATATTCCACTTTGTTGAAAGGCATGACTCCTCCTGAAATTGGAAAGGATTAATATCTCATGGCAAAAATATAGAAAAAAATCAGGAGGAATTCAACCTAAATGATAGGCAAATCGGACAGAGTTTGTGAAATATTTCGCGAGCGTTCAGCCCCAAGTGAGATGCCGGATTTTAGCCGTTAATTAAAGTTTCGATAATCTCACTGAAGGGGGGCGAAATATAAATTATCTTATAGCCGGCCGAATAGAATTCAGGATTGATATCTTTCTCCGACCAGACACACTGGGCTTCGACCGTGATTTTCTGAACCCCCTTGACCTCTTTGGGAAGGTCGATTCGGAAATGATAGGTTTCATCCCTGTTGACCGCTATTGGTCCCAATGTTTTCATTCCTTCCAGGGTCAGATCGATCAAATGCCCTATTGATTCGTTGGTCTTGACATTGACAACTTCGAAATAATTCCGTTCGTAATTGTGGCCGTGCCGGAAGAAGTATGAGGTTCTCCAGCGGGCCAATTTTCTCTTTTCTTTGCTTAGAGTTTTTTCCATCGTGGTTCACCGAGACAAATCTGATGCCGTCATGCGCCGCGGACTCGGCTCCTTTGTTTTTAGTCGGTGTTCATAGGAAGACGGTGATTGTCTGGAAACGCCGCCTTCAAGGCCGGCGTTTTCTGCGGCACCGTCGATTACTTTGTCAGTTCAATACCGCAGCCGGGACAATGTTTGGGATTAAGCCTGTGCCAGAGAAGTTTGTGACATCCCGGGCAGCGCCACTGCGATAAAGTATAAGCCAGACCGCCAAGGGTCAGGATTGCCGCGGCGATATAGGCATATTCGACATCCATATATTTCCCCGGAAGAATGCCGGCGGACTGAGCGTAGCCGACCACGACCAGCAGAACGAATATGGCAAACATGATGCGAAACTGACGAAGACGTCGGCTTCTCGATTCGGCAAAAGCCTGAACAGGGTCAAATACTTCGTTCATAAAGACCTACCTTTCGGCCTTATGAGGCCAACAAAGATGATGTGTGCTCTTTAGATTATTTTCAAACCCAGGATGCTTGGTATTCAGATATATCGGTAGTACTAATAGGACGCTTGATTGGGAGGAGCCATTTTTTTGGTTCGATGTATGAAAATTGTACTATGCGGCGGGAGCTGGTGACAGGGGCTGTCACAACGATTCAGGAGTGAAAATGGGGCACTGGAACCGCCTTTCCCTCAAGGAGTTCGAGCGATTAGCCCAGGAGGAAGGTTTGTTTGTCCTGGGGACTGCCTGGACTAATGAAGAAAGAGCGGCAGGTCACGATTTTACATCGCAAGAGCCAGAAATGAATCTGCTTTGCAGATGTCAGCGTAAAATCAGGCCCTGCCGCAACAAGGAAGAGTGGC
>JBFMEF010000009.1 GCA_040753495.1 Candidatus Zixiibacteriota bacterium | reverse complement strand
AACCCGGCCGAAGACAGGGATATCCTTCTGGCATTTTGGTAGGTTATAGTTAGGAATGCCGGGATTTAGATGATGAATGTGATGGTAACCGACATTTCCGGTAAACCAGGTCAAGAAAAGAGGCAGTTTGTAAAAAGATGCCCCTTGAAGAGAGGCATCGACAAAATTCCAGTCTTCATTCCCAGCCCAATAGACATCCTCAAATTGATGCTGAACATAAAAGAGCCAGACCCCTCCGATTAAACCTGCGTAGAGAATCAGGAACTGTATCATAACATATACTTTCAGTCCCAGCAATAGACTTAACGCACTGGCCATGATTAGGATAGCGGCATTCGTGCCGTAAACGCTCATTTGTTCCTTCTTGGAGGCGTTCTTTCCTGGAAACCGATTGCTGACCAAAAATATATAAAGGGGTCCAAGGAGAAACATCACGGCCGGATTGCGATACAACCGGTATCGAATCCTCATTTTCAGCGGCGCATTCTTATACTCGGCAACAGTCATCGTCCAGACGTCACCTTGACCTCGTCGGTCAAGATTGCCGGAAGTCCCGTGATGCCGCACATGGCTGCTTTTCCAGGTGTAAAACGGGGTAAAAGTCAGTACTCCTGTCACTCTACCCCAAAAATTAATCGCCTTACGGGATTGGAAGAATGAGCCGTGCGTGCAATCATGGAAAATAATAAAAATTCTCACCAGAAATCCAGCGGCCAGAAGAATCAACGGTATCGAGACCCAGAATGAATATTCCATAACATAATAAATACCCCCCCAGATCAACATATATGGAATGAGAGTGTTTGCGAGCTGCCAGATACTTTTCAGTCTGCTCGGCAATTGGTATGCGGACATCTCTTTACGGATATAATCCAGGTTGATATCGACCGGTGTGACCGTTTTAGATCGTCTTTTCATCTGATAATTAAGTCCTAAAGATCTGGTTGAATGATTTGTTTATATGGCAGTGACAGATTCATTGTATATTATACGCCCGGCAATCGCTTTTGAAGTGATAATTATCACCTTGGTGGAAAGTGGAGCGACTTTGTCACAGGTCTTAAGTTGCAACGAACTGCGATGCCGACCGGCTGCAATTGGCAATTCAGATCTCCGTCGCACATCTCATTAAATGCCTGTTGGCGCCATAACTTCAGCACGTTGCCTCTGGTCCGCCGAAAACGATCGAGAGCCGACGCCAAGATGATTGACTCTACTCATTTCATCCATAGTTTCAGGGATATCATCAGCATCTCCCGCGATAGAAAAAGATATCGGGTGCTGACGATGCGAATAAAAATTGACTTGCCATTGGCGAACAATTTTCTAATTTGCAGTCAAATATGGTCAAAATTGCACCATCGATTCTCGCCGCGGACTTCAGCCGTCTTGGCGAGGAAATCAAGGCGGCCGAAAGGGCCGGCGCCGATATGATTCACCTCGATATCATGGACGGTCATTTTGTCCCTAATCTCTCCTACGGGTCGGTAGTGGCAAAGAAGTCAAAGATGATGACCGGGCTGCCGCATGACGCCCATCTGATGGTCACCGAGCCGGAGAACCATATTGAACCGTTTGCCCGCCTGGGGGTCGAGTATATATCCTTCCATATCGAAATCGGGGGGATAAGAACCGAATGGGAGAGAGGCTGGGTTTATACGGTAAACCATATTCCCGATGAAAGCCGAATCAGAAAGCTGATTGGTCAAATCAGAAATTCGAAATCACGACCAGGTTTAGCCATAAATCCACCCACTGACATAGAACTGGTCTTTCCCTTCCTTGGCGAGATAGAACTATTGCTTCTTATGTCAGTCAATCCCGGGTTTGCGGGGCAGAAATTCATTCCGAATGTTTACGACAAGCTCAAGCATCTGGGCCGATATCGCACCGAGCATAAGCTCCGATTTGATATCATGGTAGATGGGGGGGTAGGTTTGGAAAACGGCAGGGCTCTCTCCGACGCCGGCGCCGACATTCTTGTAGCCGGCTCTTCCTTTTTTGGCGCAACGAATTACGGGGAATTTGTCAGGACGATAAAATCGTAGAAACCGCTTGCGGATAAGGGGTTTTTTCGTATATTAACAAACTGCCCTGAAGGGGTTTTATCCCTTTTGGGGAGTTTTAGAATATTGGCAAAAATATGTTTGGCGAACTGATAGACAGATTTGATGATATTTTTAAGACGCTTCGCGGCGCCGGTAAACTCTCGGAAAAGAATATCCGCGATGCTTTGAAAGAGGTCCGTCGGGCGCTTCTTGAGGCCGATGTCAACTACAAGGTAGTCAAAGAGTTCATCAAAAAAGTCGAAGAGGAATCGGTCGGGGAAAAAGTCTTAAAATCGATTGAACCGGGGCAGCAGATTGTCAAGATTGTGCATGATGAACTGGTGAAGGTTCTCGGTGAGAAAGCGGTTTCTCTCGCCCCGATTGACAAGACACCGACAGTTTATATGCTTTGCGGCTTGCAAGGCTCGGGGAAAACTACGCTTGCCGGCAAACTGGCTCTTCAGGCAAAACGGAAGAACAAAAAACCGCTTCTGGTTGCCGCCGATATTTATCGCCCGGCCGCTATCAAGCAGTTGAAAGTACTGGGGGATTCGATTGGGGTGGAGGTGTTCCACCGTGAAAATGCCCAGCCGCCGGAAATCTGTTACGAGGCTAAGAAGTATGCCGAGAAGAACTTTGTTGACCTGGTAATCCTCGATACCGCGGGACGACTTCATATCGATGAAGAGTTGATGGTGGAGCTGGAAGAGATTAAGTCGCGCGTATCGCCCGATGAGCTGCTTCTGGTGGCGGATGCCATGACCGGCCAGGATGCCGTCAATCTCGCCGAGCAGTTTCACAAGCGTCTGGCGCTGACCGGAGTGGCGCTGACTAAACTTGATGGCGATGCCCGCGGCGGGGCGGCGATTTCGATTCGCGCTGTAACCGGATGCCCAATCAAGCTGGCGTCAGTCGGCGAGAAACTCTCCGACCTGGAGCCGTTCCATCCCGACCGGATGGCATCACGGATTCTCGGAATGGGGGACATTGTCTCCCTGGTAGAAAAAGCCCAGCAGACGGTCGATATGAAAACGGCCGCAAAGTTGGAAGAAAAACTAAAGAAGAATGCCTTCACTCTGGAAGATTTCTACGACCAGATGCAGCAGATAAAGAAAATGGGACCGCTGGAATCGATTATGGGGATGATACCGGGTGTGGGGAAAGCGCTGAAGGGAATTCAGATAGACGAAAAGGGACTGACGCGGGTGGAGGCGATGATACAGTCGATGACTCCGGAGGAGCGGCGGAATCCGCAGATAATCGACGGTTCCCGCAAGGTGCGCATCGCCAAAGGTTCGGGTAATTCGGTGCAGAATATAAATCTTCTCCTCAAGCAGTTTGCGGCGATGCAGAAGATGATTAAAGATATGAGCAAATTCAAATTTAAAGGTCTTCCGAAAGGGGCCTTTCCATTCCAAATGTAGTTCTAATTGATGGAGGTATGGCACATTGGCAACACACATTCGACTGAGACGGCTGGGCGCTAAGAAGAGACCTACTTATCGTTTTGTAGCGACCGATTCTCGTATGCCTCGCGACGGAAGATTTCTGGAGATTCTGGGTCAGTACAACCCGATCGAGAAACCGGCCCGGGTCAAGATAAATGAAGAGCGGATTACCTACTGGCTTGACCAGGGGGCGGTCCCGTCCGACACCGTTATCAATCTTCTCAAGCAGATTGGCTTCATGAAGAAGTATGAGACGGTCAAGAGGGGGGGAGATATCTCGACCCTGGTGGTAGCGGAGACGATTACCGAGCGCCCCAAGAAACGCAAGAAGACCAAAGGCGTAAAAGAGACAAAGGCGGAAGCCTGAGCGGTTTGAAGAAAACACCGGACGCGACAAAACAGAAACGATTCTTCAAAGGAGTTTGCAGTGAAGGAATTCATCGAGACTATCGTCAAGGCGTTGGTTGATAATCCTAATGAAGTTGACCTGACGGAAGTTCAGGGCGCCCGCACTACGGTCTATGAATTGCGCG
Source organism: Candidatus Zixiibacteriota bacterium (assembly GCA_040753495.1). Classification (NCBI taxonomy): domain Bacteria; kingdom Pseudomonadati; phylum Candidatus Zixiibacteriota; species Candidatus Zixiibacteriota bacterium. Next base: position 1,260 of record JBFMEF010000009.1, on the reverse strand, counting down.
TTGGACCCGGCGACCTGGGCAAGGTCATCGGGAAACATGGACAGACCGCCAAGTCGATCCGGACTTTAATTGCCGCCATTTCGGCGAAGAAGGGAAAACGGGCGGTTCTGGAGATACTGGAATAGTTGCAAGCACGACCGGAATATATAGTGGTGGGACGTTTCGGACGTCCCCACGGCGTTTCCGGCGAAATTTATATCACTCCCATTTCCGACAACCCGTCTCGATTTCGCAGGAAAAGCGGCAAATTCTGGATTGAGACGGAGACGGGATGGAGGGAAATTACGGTCAGATTCCAGAAGGGTACTTCCGAACGACCCCTGGTCATCATCGAGGGAGTGGTTTCGCCCGAAGAGGCGCGAAAGTACAGCAACGAGTTGATATACATAAAAACGTCGTCGCTGGAAAAGCTGCCGGAAGGAAGGTATTATCACTTTGAACTGGTTGATTGCCGCGTGACAGACAGAGAAGGAATGGAACTGGGTCAGGTTACGGCCGTGGAAGAGTACCCCGCCAACAATGTTCTGGTAATCAGAAGCGGCAAGGGAACCGTACATCTCTTCCCGATGGTGAAGCAGTTCCTGAAGAGGATAGATATAGAAAATAAATTGATAGTGGTCGAGCCGCCCGAAGGGATATTCTGACTTCGGCAGAGAAAGGCTCGTCCCGATGAAAATAGAGATAATCACTCTCTTCCCCGGATATTTTGACTCGGTCATTAGCCAGTCGATAATCGGACGGGGAAAAGAGAAAGCGCTCTTTGACATAAAGATTATAGACCTTCGCGATTACACCACCGACCGTCACCGGACTGCCGATGACAAGCCGTTCGGCGGCGGCGGCGGAATGGTGTTGAAAGTGGAGCCGCTGGATGCCTGCCTGAAAGGGCTCGGGCATAAAAAACCGGTAACTCCCGACGACCGGATTCTGCTTACATCGGCGGCCGGAAAGTTATTCAACCAGCAGAAGGCGGTGGAGCTTTCCCTGTGCCAGCAGGTGACAATCATCTGCGGCCATTACCTCGGTGTCGATGAGCGTATCCTGGCTCTGTATGACATCGAAGAGCTTTCGGTCGGAGATTATGTGATGACCGGCGGGGAGCCGGCGGCGGCGGTGATGCTGGATACGATTGTGAGACTTCTGCCGGGAGTGCTTGGCAACTTTGAATCGGCGCTGGAAGATTCGCATCTGGAGGGACTCCTGGGAGCGCCGGTATATACCAGACCGGATGAATATCGCGGATTGAAAGTACCGTCGGAG
>JBFMEF010000008.1 GCA_040753495.1 Candidatus Zixiibacteriota bacterium | reverse complement strand
CGTCTATTAAGGGAAATAAATATAGATTCGAAGTCTGCTGTAGGGATTACGCTTTTTGGATTAAGGCTATGCATATCCGGTCTTCGCGTTATTCCTTCATAAATAACCTGAATTCTATTTTGTCCTTATTTGACGTGTCTGGGAAGCAAAATTTGGTCGCTGAATCACAATGGTTTTCTGCAGACCCCCGATTCTCCAGAGAGTGTTTCCACCATGCCGCTGATGCACTGGCAGATCCCGGTTTTCAATCCTATATCGAGGATATTCTGGACGAAGATAGACTATGTGGCGAATGGGAACATCGCGCACGCGGAAGCAAACGATGACGACTGCGACAACAAATGAACATAACTTCCCTGCCAGGTATCACCTTTTAAAATCTGCGGGCTACATCTCATGCGCCGCAAACCACTTCGCCTGAAAGAATTTGACTACTCCACTGCGGGACTATATTTCATCACCATTTGCGCCTATGACCGACAATGTCTTCTGGGTTCAATCCTCAATGATTCGGTGGAATTGAGCGCGGTCGGAGAAATGGTCAAGAAATGGTGGTATAAGCTGCCCGTAAAATTCGCCGGTATCAAAATTGATGAATCTATCATAATGCCTAACCATCTCCATGGCATAGTCAATATCATAGGGGGCAACCCATGCCTCGCTTCAAAATCCCCGTCAAACATCGTAGGGGGCGACCCATGTGTCGCCCCAAAATCCTTTCCACCAGGAAAGGATTTGAACCCCTCCCTTCCCAGATTAATCCAATGGTTCAAAACCATGAGCACTAATGAGTATCTTCGTTATATCAAGACAGCGAAATTGCCTTCAGCCCAAAGCAAACTTTGGCATCGAAACTACTATGAACACGTGATTCGCAACGAACAGGAACTGTACGAAATCCGCAAATATATCATCGAAAATCCGCTGAAATGGTCGTTGGACCCGGAAAATCCTCTAATCAAATGATTTGAAATCATCTCACATTGAGATGATTTCAAAGGCGAACACGTGGGTTCGCCCCTACCAGAATCCCTCCGCGTCAGCCACCTGCTTCTTTAAGGATTGACCCTTGTGTCGCCCCAAACTCACACCCCAATGCCAAAATCTTCTAACCGCCGAACACACGCCCGCCCTGCCGCCTGCTTTCTCACACATCCCCCCCCGACAAAATCACCAATAAATCAATGCTGCCTCTTTGGGGCATATATATGAGCGGCAGGAATGTCTCCAGGCTATTCCATCTGCCCCGGAACAAAACCCGCAAATCTCCAATCCAAAACGAATACGAACCTATTACCGATTGTCATTCAACCACTTAACTCTCCGAACCCGACTCTTTCCTGCTCACTCCACCCGCAACACCAGATTCCCCCCATCCTCATAAATCGTCTTATAAACTTGACGGTAGGCTTCGGCATCCACACTGTCCGGCGTGAGCGAAACTTTGTGAATAACAATATACCCCACCCCGTTCTCTATCAGCTGCGCTTTCTGGGTTGCCAGGTTCGTCATCTCCAGACAGTCAATCAGGGTCGAATCAACCTTGCGCGAAACATACCCCTGCACCAGCGGCAACCGATGGCTGGTCTGATACATCATATACCGCGCCACATTGGCGTACCCCGACGGCAAATCGAGCACCGCCGCTTTGGGACTCTCTTTCTTTATCACTTCATAACAGACCGGCGTCTCCGGCGATGCCGCCGCCTGATTGAAGGAATAGTAATCAAGCAGCAGGAGAAGGGCCACCCCGGCAAAGAGCAACTTTCCGTACTTTTTCAGATGCAGATGATTATAGGTCGTGCTCATCGCCAGCGCCACCATCACCGCAAAGAAAAGATAGAGATAGATAATATGCCGCGACGGCGCCCGCATATTCGAAAGAAACGGCACCTGCGACAGGAAATAATACGGCAGCATTATCGCCTGACGGTTCCCCAGGATGGTCATTCGCACCCCCATCGCCAGAATAAGAAACGGGAGAACGGCAATCAGATATTTTATAGAAACAGCAAAGATTTTCTTGAAATTGACGGCAACGATGACAACCGCCACCACGCCCAAATAGACTGTGCTTTCCCAGGGATTGCCATGAAACTGCCCATTCAGCCATTGTATCGGGGCGCTGCCGCCGAGAAGATGATGCTCCGGCGGAGCCACAAGCGCCGCCAGGTCGGCAATGAAACCGTCATGCCCGCCGCCTG
>JBFMEF010000007.1 GCA_040753495.1 Candidatus Zixiibacteriota bacterium | reverse complement strand
TCGGTCATTTCATAAACTCCCTGGAGTATATCTATACTTCCAAACTGCTGAAATTATTTTCTTTTTCTCCCGGTGGTTTTCTTGCGGGGCGACTTCTTGCCTTTGACGGCGGTCGCTGATTTTTTCTTCGGCGGCTTTTTGGCGCCGAACGATTTCATCCGCTCTTTTATGAGCGCCGGGATTTCGGTCGGTGAAGCCGCCACCGGAATCCCGACTCTATTCAAGGCTTCAACCTTTTCTTTCGCTGTCCCGGAGCCGCCGGCAATTATGGCGCCGGCATGCCCCATCCTCTTTCCGGGAGGAGCCGTCCTGCCGGCTATGAATCCGACCACCGGCTTGTTCATACGGGCTTTAATAAATCGGGCCGCTTCTTCTTCGTCGGTGCCGCCGATTTCGCCAATCATGACGACCGCTTTGGTGGCGGGGTCAGCCTGAAACATGGAAAGAACATCTATAAAATTGGTGCCGATAATCTGGTCGCCCCCGATACCGATACAGGTGCTCTGTCCCAATCCGGCGCAGGTAAGGGCCCAGATCGCTTCATAAGTCAGGGTGCCGGAACGGGAAACGACACCGACCGAGCCTTTCTTCACAATATTCCCCGGCATAATGCCGACCTTCGATTCACCGGGCGAAATCAAGCCGGGACAGTTGGGACCAATCAGGCGCGAGCCGTTCTTTTTCACATAATCATAGGCTTTAAGCATATCATTCGCCGGAACGCCTTCCGTTATGCAGACCACCAGCGCAATGCCGGCATCGACCGCTTCATATATGGCGTCCGCGGCAAATGGCGGCGGGACATATATCACCGAGGTATTCGCTTTGGTTCGGGCGACCGCCTCGGCGACACTGTTGAACACCGGGATTCCGTTGACCGATGTGCCTCCTTTTCCGGGGGTAACGCCGCCGACTACCTGTGTGCCGTACTTTTTCATCTGCTCGGCATGGAAGGAGCCGTCACGCCCCGTAATCCCCTGCACAATGACCCGCGTCTTTTTGTTTATCAGGATACTCATCTTCCCACCCCCGCTTCCGTATTTTCGAGATTCGCCAGCCGGATTGCTTTCTTAACCACATTGTCGAGTGTATCGGCCGACTCCAGATTGACTTTCTTTAAAATTACCTTCGCCTTCTCTTCATTGGTGCCGGTCAGTCGCACCACAATCGGCACTTCCGGTTTCAGCTGTTCGTACGCCATCACAATGCCGGCGGCAACATCATCGCAGCGGGTAATGCCGCCGAAGATATTGATAAGTATCGCCCGGACATTGCTGTCGCGAAGAATAATTCTCATGGCGGTAAGAACTTTCTGCGGATTGGAGGAGCCTCCAATATCAAGGAAATTCGCCGGCTCGCCGCCGTAATACTTGACCAGGTCCATAGTCGCCATCGCCAGCCCGGCGCCGTTGACGATGCATCCGATACTGCCGTTCAATTTGACAAAAGAGAGGTCTCCCTCGCGGGCTTCCACTTCCGAGGGGTCTTCCGCATCCAGGTCGCGCATGGCGGCGACCTCTTTCTGACGATAGAGACCGTTATCATCAATATTTATCTTGGCATCGAGAGCCACCACTTTGCCGTCCGGAGTGGTAATCAGGGGATTGATTTCCACCAGTGAGGCATCTACTTTCCAATAGACATCATAAAGTTTGAGAATTATATCTGCCGCCTGCCGAATCTGATTAATATCAGTGTACAACTTGGCGGCAAGGTCGCGCGCCTGATAAGCGCGCAAGCCATAAACCGGATCGACGGCGAATTTATGAATTTTTTCCGGCGTCTTGGCAGCCACTTCCTCGATATCAACACCACCGGCGGCCGAGACCATGATAACCGGCTTCTTTTGAGCGCGGTCGATAATGATACCGACGTATGATTCCGTTACTATGTCGGCGGCTTCGGTGACCAGGACTTTCTTGACCGTCAGTCCTTTGATATCCATTCCAATAATTTTCTGCGCCCAGACGCGCGCCGCTTCTACATTTTCGGCGTACTGAATACCGCCGGCTTTGCCTCTTCCTCCGACATGCACCTGCGATTTAATCATGACCGGACGCCCAAAGGATTCGGCAATAGCGACCGCTTCCGCCACCGTGGAAGCCATTTTGCCTCGCGGCACCGGAATTCCGGCGGCCGCAAAAATATCCTTGGCTTGATACTCATGTATCTTCATTCAGTCTCTCCAGATATATTAGTTGCTTTATTCTTATTGTCTCGATTGGCAAGATAGGAACGGGCGAACTCCAGAAGTCTCTCCCGAACATTGTCGCCGGGCTCATCAAGAACTTTCTCCAGAAGGTAGTTCAGAATCTGGCCTATAAGCGGCGACTCGGCGAGCCCGAATTCGTCCATTAAATCATTTCCTTTGACGGCAAGGTCTCTTAATCCGAAAGGAGAGCGATTTTCAATCTCTTGGCGAATCTCCTTTTCGAACTGGTCGACATCGGCCGTGCTTCCGCCCCGTCCCTGCGCCACCACATCGGCGCGTCGCAGGTCGAGCAGGTCAAAAATCAATTCGGTGCCAACCCGGCGAATCAGACGGCGACGCCCTTTGTCGGTAACGGCGGTTGTGAACATATGCCGGTCAACCAGTATCTTCACACTTTCAATCAATTCGTTAGAATAGCGGAGGCGGCGCATGGCGCGCACGGCAGCCCGCGCCCCGGTTTTCTCATGACCGTAAAAAGTTGCGCCGGTTTCGGTCAATTGCTTCGCCTGCGGTTTGGTAATATCGTGGAATAGCGCCGCCAGGCGAATATGCAGTACCGCCGGGGCGGCATCGACCGTCCTCAGCGTATGTTCGAAAACATCATACATATGAAACCCGCCCGGCTGCTCCACGCCGACTGTCTCTTCCAGCTCCGGCAGAATCTGTTTCAGAAGGCCGCTTTCTTGCATCAGGCGGAAACCGAGTGACGGCTGTTCTGCCCGCACCAGCAATTTGTTCAGTTCGTCGGCGATTCGTTCCGGAGAAATCGTCGCCATCAACTCCGCATGCTCCATAATCGCCGCGAAAGTGACCGGCTCGATTTCAAAATGAAAGCGGGCGGCGAATTGAATAGCCCGTAGCATCCTCAGAGGGTCTTCGGTAAACGACTGCGGCGAAACCATCCGAATAATTCTTCGCTCCAGGTCAGCCCTGCCGCCGACCGGGTCAACAATTTCGCCTCCACCCAGCGGAATCGCCATGGCATTGACCGTAAAATCGCGGCGAGTCAGGTCCTCTTCGACCGGGAGATTCGGGTCAAAGGATACCGCAAAATCGCGATGCCCGACTCCCGTGGAGAATTCTCGACGCGGAAGGGAGATATCAAAGGTAACCTTATCATTCCCGAAATGTTGCGTAAATTTTATTACCCCAAAGGAACGCCCCACCAGGTCAACCCGACCGTGCCTCTGCAGAAGAGCCGCCAGTTCCTGATATGGTATCCCCGTTACCAGATAATCACGTTCCTTTACCGGCAGTCCCAGAAGATTATCGCGCACGGCTCCGCCGACCTCGTATATCTTCCCTTTCTTTAATATCGCTGTAACCACTTCTTTCGTAATCCTGCACATAATCAGTCAGGCACTATAACAGTCCCGGCGCTCCCTTCGAGCGCCTTCGCCGCCAAGTTGAACGACGTAATTATCACTTTCTTGCCGCCGTCGCGGATAAATTTTATTCCGGCTTGAATTTTGGGACCCATGGAACCGGGCGGGAAATGCCCCTCCTTCATATACTGCTCGGCTTCCGATACAGTCATCTTATCGAGCCACTTTTCATCGAGACGCCCGAAATTTATCGCGACGCGGTCAACTGAAGTCAATATAAAGAGAATTTCGGCATTGATATCCCGCCCTAAGACGGCCGATGCAAGGTCCTTATCTATCACCGAATCATATCCTTCCAGATTTCCTTTATCATCGATATAGACCGGGATACCGCCGCCACCACCACAGATGACTATGGTGCCGTTGCTTACGAGGGATTTTATAGTCTCTGATTCGACCACCGAAAGAGGAACGGGCGATGGAACCACGCGCCGCCAGCCGCGATTGGAGTCTTTCTTGACTACCCAGCCACGCTCCTGGGCGAAGCGCTTGGCTTCATCCTCTTTATAAAATTGACCCACAAATTTGGTCGGTTTGGATGTCTGCGGGTCATTCATATCTATCAGAATCTGGGTGATAATAGTTACCACGGGGCGAGTTATCCCTTCCTTTTTGAGGCGATTTTGAAGGGACTGCTCAATCATGTACCCCATGCCCCCCTCGGTATCGGCGACGCAGATTCCGAGCGGCAGTATGGGCGCCTGCCCCCGCGCCAGTTCAACGCGGAGAATGGCGTTGCCCACCTGGGGACCGTTGCCATGAGTAATAGCCAGATTGTATCCGGCTTTCAGAATTTCAATGATACCGTCAAGCGATTTGCGGGTATTGGCAAACTGGTTGGCGATAGTATCTTCCAGATCGGGGCGGGTGATGGCATTGCCGCCCAATGCCACCACCGCTGTCTTAAAACTCTTCGATGACGAATCCGTCATTTCTTCTTTGACCTGGCTTTCCCCTTGCGATTAGGAACAAAATGCTCTTTGAGAACATCGACCATATCCGGTTTCCCGATTTCCTGCAAATCATAAAAGACCCGCACTGAGGGCTTTTTTATCTTAATGACGCGGCGCAGGTCAATGGGGGTCGCCACGATTACCGCCTCGCATTCGGTGCGGTCAATCGTCTTCTCCAGGTCGGAGAGCTGTTTGCCGAAATACCCCATCGCCGGAAGAAGCGAGCCAATCTCCGGATATTTCTGGAATGTCTCTGTGATGGTGCCCACAGTATAGGGACGCGGGTCAACGATTTCTGATGCCCCATATTTCATAGCCGCCATCATCCCGGCCCCATATTTCATTTCACCGTGGGTGGTGGTGGGACCATCCTCGATGACCAGCACCTTCTTACCGCGGATAATCGCGGCATCTTCCACCGAAATCGGCGAAGCGGCGTCTATTACAGCCGCGTCCGGATTGTAGTACTGGATATTGCCGCGAACCTCGTTGATGCCTTCCGGCGGCGCAGTATCTATCTTGTTGATTACGATTACATTCGCCATGAGGAAATTGTTCTGTCCCGGATAGTAACTGATTTCATGCCCCGGTCGGTGCGGGTCAACCACGGTTATATGAACGTCGGGGCGATAGAAAGGCATATCGTTGTTGCCGCCGTCCCAGAGAATGACGTCCGCTTCTTTCTCTGCCTGATGGAGAATCAATTCATAATCAATTCCGGCATAAACGACAATACCGCGATTGATATGCGGCTCATACTCTTCCCGCTCTTCGATGGTGCAATTATGCTTGTCGAGGTCGGCATAAGTGGCAAAACGTTGACAGGCCTGCTTGGAGAGGTCTCCGTACGGCATGGGGTGACGGACCGCCACGACTTTGAAGCCCATATTCTGCAGTACCTGGGCAACGCGGCGGGTAGTCTGAGACTTGCCGCATCCGGTTCTTACGGCGCAGACCGCCACCACCGGCTTGCGCGATCTTATCATGGTCGGAAATCCCCCTTCGACCGCAAACCGGGCGCCGGTCGCCATGACATATGCCGCCTTGTCCATAACATAATCGTAAGGCACGTCAGAATATGAAAAGATGACTTCATCAACGTCATATTTGACAATCAGGTCCAGAAGCTCTTCCTCGGGAAAAATGGGAATACCTTTGGGGTACTGCGGTCCCGCCAGCGACCGGGGGTATCGTCTCCCCTCGATTTCAGGAATCTGGGTGGCAGTAAAAGCGACCACTTCAACTTCTTTGTTATTTCGATAGAGAACGTTGAAATTGTGGAAATCACGTCCGGCCGCCCCCATGATTATGATTTTTCTCTTTTTCATTTTTCTCATCTCCTTCAAATGGTTTGCTGTTTCAACTTCGGCCTTACCAGCGTCCTTTGAGTTCTTCAGATTGAAGACAGCAACCAGATGTAGGTTATGAGATAAAGGACCAAATGCATTCCTTTTTGTCCCAATATGAATTTGCAGCGCGCCATTACCGAATTTTTCCGTCTTATACCGAAAACCTCTTGTCAGTCATCTATCTGCGCCTTCTGGATTTTCCCCGAGAAGTCAACATAAATTGATTTCCACTCGGAAAAGACATCAAGACCGGCAATCCCGGCTTCCCGATGCCCATTTCCGGTCTCCTTGGTTCCGCCAAACGGCAGATGGACTTCGGCGCCAATAGTTGGAGCGTTGACATAGAATATGCCGGTGTACAGGTCGCGCATGGCAACAAACGCTTTATTTATGTCCTGAGTGTAAATCGAGGAAGAAAGTCCATAGGCGGTATTATTCCCCAGCTCAATCGCCTCTTCCAGGGAGCCGCACTCGGTGATGGAGGTGACAGAACCGAAAATCTCCTCCCGGAATATAGTCATATTGGGAGTTACATCGCCAAATATGGTCGGCATCGTAAAATATCCTTTGTCATAGGCGCCGCCGGTCAACCGTCCGCCGCCACACAGCAATTTGGCGCCGTCTTTGTTCTTGCCGATATCCATATATTTCAAAACGGTCTGCATCTGGCTCTCGTTTACAGCCGGACCCATATCAACCGTCTCATCAAGTCCGTTGCCCACCTTCAGCGCTTTGGTGCGGGCAACCAGTTTTTCCGTGAACTCCTTCAGCACTTTTTTATGCACAATCAGACGAGATGATGCGGTGCATCTCTGTCCGGTCGTGCCAAAGGCTCCCCAGACTGCTCCTTCCACCGCCAGGTCAACATTGGCATCATCCATCACAATAATGCAGTTCTTCCCGCCCATTTCGAGATGGCAATGGCGAAAATCCGTGGCGCATGCCTCCGACACCCTCCGTCCCACTTCAGTCGAACCGGTAAAGGAAATAACGCTGACATCTTTATGTTTCATAAGAGGGTCGCCAACATCTTTGCCGCTGCCGGTGACCATGTTGATGACGCCGGGCGGAAGACCTTCTTCTTCCATAATCTTGACAAAGTTATAAACCGAAAGCGGGGTATCGGTTGCCGGCTTGATAACGACCGTATTACCCAGCACCAGCGCCGGCATAATTTTCCACGACGGTATCGCCATCGGAAAATTCCACGGGGTAATCATGCCGCAGACACCCAGCGGCTGACGCACCGACATCATGAACTTATTGGGAAGCTCTGAGGGGGTGGTGTGGCCGAATTGACGTCGCCCTTCCCCCGCCATATAGAAGCTCATATCGATCGCTTCCTGCACATCGCCGCGCGTTTCTTTAAGAACCTTGCCCATCTCACGAGTCATATCGCGGGCAAGCTGTTCTTTGTCTTTGGCAATCCGAAGAGCGATACGGTAAATGATTTCGGCCCTTTTGGGCGCCGGCACCAACCGCCACTTCTTATATGCTTCTTTTGCCGCCGCCACGGCCGCATTGACATCATCCGGGGTCGATTTCTGGAAAACGCCGATGACTTCATCGGTGTTGGCGGGGTTGCGGTTTTCGAAAGTCTTGCCGGAACGGGAACGAACCCATTCGCCGCCTATAAAGTTCTTGTATTCAACAGGGCTGGACATGATTACACCTCAAGAAATGGGATTGCAGTTCAATTTTTTCCTGCCTCAAATATTGTGAAAATATTCACAGCATTTTATCAACAAGGTTTTTAATATATTTAGAATTTCAGAATTGTCAATTTATTTCATATCAGAAGTTTAGCCCGCCCCAAACAGCTTTGGTATCGGTTCCTGAAGCAGGCTATTTCCATCGCACGCAATCCCCTATAATCGGGTCAAGTTTTCAAAAAAAAGAAGCGGACATCAAACCCGCTTCCTTAATAACCTCTTGCATTTCCTGCAATTATACTTCCATAATCTCTTTTTCCTTTGCCGCCATCAGCCCATCTACCAAAGAGATATATTTGTCGGTCAATTTTTGAACCTTTTCCGCCCCTTTCTTATGCTCATCTTCGTTGATAGCTTTCTCTTTTTCGGCTTTTTTGAGATGTTCATTGGCGTCACGGCGAATATTCCTGATTGCCACCTTACCGTCTTCGGCAATCTTCTTGCAGTGTTTGACCAGCTCCCGACGTCTTTCTTCATTAAGCGAAGGAATCGGCAAACGGATAATATTCCCCTCCACGACCGGATTTAGACCAAGGTCAGCTTTCTGGATAGCCTTTACAATCTCGCCGACAATAGACTTGTCCCAGGCCTGAACCATCAAAAGGCGCGCTTCCGGCGCCGAAATTGAAGCCAGCTGATTGAGCGGCATGATGGTGCCATGATAATCGACTCGGACAGAGTCAAGTAATGCCGAACTGGCTTTGCCGGTGCGTAACGATGCAAACTCTTTCTGAATTGACTGAAAGCTCTTCTTCATCTTCTCTTCAGTCTCAGCATATATCTTTTCCGTCATCGGGGGCTCCTTTGACTTAAATTAATATATTCTGTTGCTTTTACCGGACAACAGTCCCGATTTCCTCACCCATTATTATCCGGCGCAAATTTCCTTTTTTGTTCAGATTGAATATGATAACGGGAATTTGATTGTCTTTGCAAAGAGTAATAGCGGTCAGATCCATTACCCCCAGTTCCTGCTGGACGACATCCATATAGCTCAATTCGCGGTAGAAAGTGGCATGGGGGTCTTTCATCGGGTCAGCCGAAAAAACGCCGTCAACCTTGGTTGCCTTAATCAGCACTTCGGCGCTCACTTCCATCGCCCGCAAAGCGGCGGCGGTGTCGGTGGTGAAATAAGGGTTGCCGGTTCCGGCCGCAAAAATTACCAGGCGCCCTTTTTCCATATGCCGAATCGCCCGCCGGCGTATATACGGCTCTGCGAATGATTCAATATTTACCGCCGACATCACCCGGGTAAAAATGCCCAAGTGTTCCAGCTTATCTTGCAGGGCGAGGGAGTTAATGACAGTGGAGAGCATCCCCATATTGTCGGCCGTGACTCGGTCCATTCCGGTACGGGATGCCGAAACACCGCGAAAAATGTTGCCGCCGCCGACAACAATTCCCAGCTCCAACCCCAGGCTTTTAATTTCTTTGATTTCTTCGCAGATATATTCGATAGTCTCAAGGTCAATTCCGAATTCGCGATTTCCGACCAGCGCCTCTCCCGACAGCTTGAGAAGGATTCGCTTATATTTCGGTCTTGAACCTTGCTCCATCTTTATTCCCCAAGTCGGAATCGGGCGAATCGTTTCACCGAGATATTTTCGCCGATTTTGGCAATGGCGTCATTGATGATGTCGGTGATAGTTTTCTCGCCGTCTTTGACAAAAGGCTGCTCCATAAGGCAGACTTCGGCATAGTATTTGTCGAGTTTGCCGGCAACGATTTTATCGAGAATTTTCTCCGGCTTTCCCTCATTGAGAGCCTGCTGGCGATAAATAGCCGTCTCCGCTTCAATCACCTTGGGGTCGAGCCCATCGCGACTGACAGCCAGCGGATTTGTGGCGGCAATCTGCATGGAGATATCTTTGGCAAGGGCGCGGAATTCCGTCGTTCGGGCGACAAAATCGGTTTCGCAGTTAAGTTCCACCAGGACGCCCAGTTTGTCGCCGGGATGAATATAGGAGGCGATTACACCTTCTTTGGTGCTTCGCCCGGCTTTGCTGGCGGCTTTGGCGATTCCTTTTTCCCGCAGGTAATTGATGGCTTTATCGAAGTCGCCGCCGGTCTCGGTCAGGGCTTTTTTACAGTCCATCATACCGGCGCCGGTTTTTTCCCGTAGTTCTTTAACCTGTTGCGCTGTTATTTCCATTGTTAGAAACCTTTCTAAATCTCTTCTTCTGGGGATGTATAGGAGCTGAGTCGCTCGCCGGCGGAGGAATCCACCGACTGCATGATTTCCTGCTCCGAAACCGACTGGCGCGCTTCAATGGCGGCATCGACAAATGTCTTGGTGATGATACGAATCGATTTGATGGCGTCATCATTGGCGGCAATGGGGAAATCGATCGGGTCCGGGTCGGCATTGGTATCTATAACGCCGACAATCGGGATACCCAGTTTGGCGGCCTCCGCCACCGCTATTTTCTCTTTCTTGGCATCGACCACAAACAGCAGACCGGGCAGGTAATTCATATTCTTGATACCGCCCAGAACCTTGTCAAGTTTCTGCATCTCGTTCTCGAAGTGGGAGATTTCTTTCTTGGTGAATTTGCTCATCTCCCCTTCTTCTTTCATCCGCTCCATACTCTTGAGCTTCTTGATGGAAGCTTTGATGGTGGTGAAATTGGTCAGCATACCACCCAGCCAGCGCTCCGTGACAAAAAACTGGCCGCAGCGTATCGCCTCTTCCCGAATCACATCTTTCGCCTGTTTCTTGGTTCCGACAAACAGAATAGACTGCCCGCGGGAGATAACCTCTTTCGCTTTCTGACAGGCCATCTTGATGGCGTCCAGCGTCT
>JBFMEF010000006.1 GCA_040753495.1 Candidatus Zixiibacteriota bacterium | reverse complement strand
GATGATGCTGCGGTAGCCATCGAGCGCTTTTTCCGGCGGAACATTGAGGAGGCTTTGATACTGCCCGGCAAAACTGAAGAGGGTGTCCTCGCCAATGGCGCTGGAGCGCATGGCAATTCTCGCCGAGGGATTCCTCTTTTTAAGTTCGGCAAAGGCGGCCGCAATGGCATCGGACAGGTCCGGCGGGATTTCTGATGCTGTGACCATGCCTCTGATATCATTGCCAATCGCCACCAACTGGGAGTAAGACTTAATATCGACCTGGCTTATTTTTTCGGTGATTTTATCCTGAAGGTTATTGGCTTCAACAAAACGCTTATACGCCCAGGCAGTAATGGCAAAGCCATCGGGAACCGGCAATCCCAGATTGGTCTTGAGTTCGCCTAACTGGGCATTCTTGCTTCCGACACTGAAAGCCCGTTCCCGTCCCAGCATATCGAAAGGCACGACATAGTCATCCTTTTCGATGGCGGAGCCGCCGGTCACGAGGAGGTCCAGTTCCCGGTTTATTTCCCGGTACCGCTCTCGAAGCGCTCCGTAACGGTCGCCGCTCAAGATATTGAGCTCCGCTATGAGTTGCTCCATCCCTTCATTAATTTCACGGCGCGATTTCTCGATATATCCCATATCAAAGAGATATTCGCCCTGTGATTTTTCTTCCATGTCGCTGATGATTTTGAGGACACGGTAATTGGAGTCAAGAATCTTGAGAAAATGCTCGAATTTTTCCTGAATGGATTTGATAAGCTCGTCGGAAAACCGGCGCCGCGTGAGGAATAAAGACTTCAGCCAGTTCATCTCAATAAAGATAAACCTTTCGGGCTTTACCTCCCCGGCATGACCGGTATGTTGGGGAAGTGATTAGCGTTCGATTTTAATATAGAGTATTAAGTCTCAAAATCAAGAGGAATTAAATCATGAAAGTTGTCGAGAGCGCTGCCGGAACTGAAGCAGTTAACAGATGCGGGGAAGCTGTTCGCCGCTAAACATATCGAGGAGCCGCGCCACCCCCAGAGTTGATTTCACCGTAACCGAAAAGCGGTCTCCATTCAGAACAGAACCGATTCTTACCGGAGTAAAACCGGAGACAGTACGGGAAAGAATCTCGATTGCCCGGCTGACCTGCGAATCCGGGAGAAAAATTACGAATCGTCCCTCATTAGCGACATAAACCGGGTCCAAGCCAAGGATTTCGCATGCCCCCCTGACATCTTCACGCACCGGCAGATGAGATTCTTCTATTTCTATATGTAGATTTGCGGTTTCGGCGATTTCGACCAGGGCGCTTGCCAATCCTCCGCGGGTCAGGTCGCGCAGGCAATGGATATCGATTCCCGCGGAAAGCAGCGACTGCACACTGCTCCAGAGAGGGGCGCAATCGCTTTCGATTCTGGTTTCAAGCGAAAGTCCTTCCCGCGTTGCCATTATAGCAATGCCGTGGCGGCCGAGGTCACCGTTGACCAGGACGGCATCACCTGCGACCACCGAGCGCGGCTCAATCTTGAGAGAATGCTCAATAATTCCAACGCCGGAGGTATTGATATAGATGCCGTCGCCCTTTCCTCGGTCAACGACTTTGGTATCGCCGGTTATCAACTTTACTCCGGCGATATCAGCCGCCTGTTTCATTGATTGCAGAATCTGCCAGAGAGTCTTCATTGGCAACCCTTCTTCAAGAATCAATCCGGCGCTCAGGTATAGCGGTCGGGCGCCGCTCATGGCGAGGTCGTTGATGGTGCCGTTTATTGCCAGAGTTCCGATGTCGCCCCCGGGGAATTGAATCGGTCGCACTACATATGAGTCTGTCGTGATAGCCAGGCGCGTACCGGCAATTTCGAAAACGGCGCTGTCGTGCAAGTTATTTGAGAAGTCGGAAGAAAATGTCGGCAGAATCATTTTTTCCAGGAGCTGATGCATTAATTTTCCGCCGCCGCCATGAGCGACAAGGATTGAGGGGTAGTCGCTGATGGGAAGAGGACAGCGAAAGTTATCTTTCGGGTCATCTGACATAATCACCCCGTTCTTTCGAGGGTCTTCGCTCGGTAGCGGTAGTAAGCGGCGCAAGCGCCTTCCGAGGAAACCATAGTGGCTCCGAGCGGCTTTTCGGGAGTGCAGCGAATGCCGAAAGCGGGGCAATCAAACGGATTTCTGGCGCCTTGCAGGATGAGACCGCTGACACACTCCGAGGATTCGGAGACGACACCGTCGCCCAGCCCAAAGCGGACTTCAGCATCAAAGCGGCGATACTTTTCTTTCAATGTCAAACCGCTTCGCGGAATCATGCCGATGCCGCGCCAGATGCGGTCAGTGACGTCAAACAGCTCAGACAGCACACGTTGCGCGTGAAGATTACCGTCTTCGGTTACGGCTCGTCGGTACTGATTTTCAACCCGGCAGGTTCCCTTTTCGAGTTGAGCAATCAGCATCTCTATACCCTGAAGAATGTCGAGCGGCTCAAAGCCGGTCACGACTATCGGCACGCGAAATTTTTCCGCAAGGGGCATATACTCATGATACCCCATAACAGTGCAGACATGTCCGGCGGCAAGAAAGCCGTTCACCCGGTTCTCCGGCGCGGATAGAATCGCCTCGATAGCAGGAGGCACCAGAACCTGGGAAACCAGCAGGGAGAAGTTTTCGAGGTTTTCTTCATATGCCTGCAGCACCGCCATGCCATTTGCCGGGGCGGTCGTCTCAAATCCGACCGCAAAAAAGACTATCTCTTTTTGGCGGTTGTCTCGAGCAATCTGAACGGCATCGAGAGGGGAATAGACTATCCGAATGTCGCTGCCACTGGCTTTCACGGACAACAAGTCTGCCGTAGAGCCGGGGACGCGCATCATGTCGCCGAAAGTGCAGAAAATCAGATTGGGTTGGGACGCCAGCTCCAGAGCCTTATCGACAATATGAACCGGAGTGACACAGACCGGGCAGCCGGGTCCATGCAGGATGGTGATTTTGTCCGGCAGGAGCCGGTCGATTCCGGACCTTATAATAGTATGGGTCTGGCCTCCGCAGATTTCCATAATCGTCCAGCGACGGCTCGTCTTCTCGGCTATTCTCTCCAGCATCTTTGACGCCAGACGGGGATTGCGATATTCATCGAGATATTTCAAAGCGCTTCCTCTTTCGTCCCGGAGGCGTCATCCATCTGGCGCAGGTAATCAAAGACTTTTTCCGCTTCTTCGGCATCGACTACATTCAGGGCGATGCCGACATGAGCCAAAATATAGTCGCCAATCTGCGCCTCGGGGACACAGGCAAGATTGATTTCCCGAATAGTTCCGCCAAAACTGACTTTGGCGACGCGATGGAGGGAATCGGCGGCGTCATTTATTTCTATAATTCTACCCGGCACTGCCAGACACATTTTATGGCTCCCATTTAAAATTCCCGGCGGCGGCGAAAATCTGACCCAAGGCGATACCACCGTCATTGGTCGGCACGTGACGATGCCAGAATGGTTCGAATCGGGCCTGCCGCAGGCTTGAAATAGTTCTATCGAGAAGATACGAATTCTGGAAGCAACCGCCACTCAGCGCAACTCTGGAAATGTTCAGAGTCCGGCATAGAGCAACGATTGCATCTATGAGGGCATTATGAAACGCCGCCGCAATTGTTCCGGTTTCGCGCCGTTGCCCAAGGTCTTTCATTATAGACCGTATCATTGGCTCCCAGTCAAGAATAAACCTGTCTTCCTGCTGGACTATATCAATCTTGTAGGGAGTGATTTCTGATGACAAGTCTATTGACTGTTCCAATTTCAGCGCCGCCTGACCTTCAAAATTGTTGAAATGGGAAAGATCAAGCAGCGAGGAAACGGCGTCGAATACTCTCCCGGCACTGGTGGTCCAGGGGCTGTTAAGACCGGAGCGACAGAGGTCAGCCAGCACCCGCAGTTCTTCGGCGCGAAAGCTTTTGAAGCAGGGTAGATGATAGAATTGAGCGGTATTCTCCCCAAATGTCTGATAGAGTAAGCTGAACGCGGAGCGCCGTGGTTCTTTGATTGCCTTGTCCCCACCTGGCAGCCGAAATGGGCGGAAATGAGCGGCTCTTCGTATAGTATTTATACCGACGACAAAAAGTTCGCCGCCCCAAATCTGATTATCGAATCCCAATCCGGTGCCATCCCAGACGACGCCAAGCAGGGGCGGGGTAATCTCGTTCTCCGCCATGCAGGAGAAGATATGGGCATGATGATGCTGAACATGGCGAAGATTGCTTGTTGTTCGAGCGGCATATTTTGATGACAAATAATCGGGATGGAGGTCGCAGATGGTTTCGTCCGGTGTTACATCATAAATGCCGCTTATGTCGCGAATTGTATTCTCAAATGTGACGGCGGTCAAAGCCGATTCCAGGTCTCCGATATGCTGGCTGATGAAGACCTGCTTGCCTGAAGAAACGGCAATGCTGTTTTTGAGGTGGGCGCCGACTGCAAGACGGTTACCCAGGGAATCTTTAAGATAGACCGGAAGGGGGGCATATCCGCGCGCCCGGCGAATAATCATCTCTCGCCCTGCGATATGGCGCACCACAGAATCATCGACCGGCCTGACAATATCACGGTTGTGCACCAGAAAGTAATCGGCGATGCCGCTCAAGCGGGCGAACGCCTCTTGATTACTGATGCAGATAGATTCATCGGATATATTGCCGCTGGTGGCAACGACCGGGCGTCCCAGCGCTCGCATTAAGAGATGATGAAGAGGGGTATAGGGGAGCAACAAACCGAGTTGGCGATTATCCGGAGCCACCAGCTCCGAAAGGGGGAACCGATCGGAATGCTTTCTTCTCAGAAGGACAATAGGCGCCTCGGGAGAACTGATAAGGCGCGCTTCATCATCCGAAATCTGGCAAAGCAGCCGAGCCGATTCGAGAGAAGGGAGCATAAGGGCAAAAGGTTTTTCCTCGCGCCCTTTCCGACGGCGCAGCCTGGCGACCGCCTCATTATTGGCGGCGTCAACTATCAGATGAAAACCGCCCAAACCTTTGATGGCAAGAATCTCCCCATTTTTGATCAACTCCGCCGCGGCGATAAGCGGTTCACCCGTACTCGTAATAGTTCGCGCAGCGCTGTCAAGGAGCTGCAGTTTGGGACCGCAGACGGGGCAGGCATTCGGCTGCGCATGAAAGCGGCGGTCTTCGGGATTCTCATACTCTTGCCGGCATTCCGGGCACATTACAAACGGCCTCATCGAGGTATTGTCTCTGTCGTAAGGGAGCGCAGTAATAATGGTATAGCGGGGTCCGCAGTTGGTGCAATTGGTGAAAGGGTAATGGTAGCGGCGATTGGCGGGGTCAAATATCTCTTGCAGACAATCGGGACAGGTTGCGATATCAGCCATAACCAGAGCGCTCCTGGCGCCGGCGCCGTTACTTTCGCGAATTCTGAATTCGTCATATCCGACTGCAGCAAGACATGAAAACTCCAGACTGCTTATATGAGAACGGGGTGGAGGCAGACTCTCAAGAAGAGAGAGAAACTTATCCAAACTCTTCGAATCGGCTTCAACTTCAATGGTAACGCCGGCGGCGTCATTGCTTACCCAGCCGCGGAGCCCCAGTTCTTTTGCCAGTCTAAAGACAAAAGGGCGAAAACCGACTCCCTGCACCGCTCCGCGGATTAGTACGCGGATTCGCTTTAATTCTGGAGAAGACAGCGATTGTCCGGTTATGCTTTTAGTCTCCGAAGGGCTCATTTGGTCACCGCAACCTTCGCAGTTAAGGTCTTAATCTCATCCAGAATCAACTTCTTAACTTCGCCGGCGCTCTGGAGAACCTCGGGGGTCAGCTCCGTGCCGTTGGAAAAAGATTTTCCTTCGATGCCATAAATAATGAGGGCAGAGGGGAGCGACCCCAGGGCGCGGGATACTTCGATGGCCTCGGCGACACTAAAAGCGTGTGAAGAGTAATTAAAGAAATTGACCGGAACGGTTCTGGCTGAGGCGTCAATGCGATGAATTCTCCCCGGTAGCGCTCCCGATTTGACGGCATCAATAATTATCACGATATCAAAGCCGTTCCAGCTTTCAATCAGTGAGGCGCCTTCACCTGAACCCTGGATAATCTTGGTATCCGGCGGCAGCAGCGAAGTCAGTTCCCGCGCAATTCGGAGACCAACCCCGTCATCGGAGCGGAATTCGTTTCCGACTCCGATAACGAGCAAGCGGGGGGTGTTTCGCCCTTTGGCTATACTGGCGGTCATAAGTGTCACAGCTGCTCAATATGGAGCTTCAAGAAATGGCAGGAACAGGAGATACAGGGGTCATAATTGCGCACCGCCTGTTCGCAAAGCCAGGTTAGTTTGTCATTGGACAGAGCCATATTGTCCTTAACGAACTGATACAGGTCAGCTTCGATTATTTTCTGATTCTGAGATGTAGGGGGGACGATTTTGGCGTCTTTTATATTGCCGCTATCATCGATGCGATAGCGGTGATAGAGAATACCGCGGGGGGCTTCAGTGCAACCATAGCCAACACCGGCATGCGGGACAACCTCCTGATATGAGTTTTCCGGCGGTTCATATTCATTGATGATTCGAAGCGCCTCCTCGCAAGCAAAAACGGTTTCCACCGCCCGGACTATAATACTCTTGAAGGGATTATTACAAAAGGCTCCTAGTTTGACTTCGTCTGCCGCTTTCCGGGCGGCCGGAGTGAGACGGTCCTGATTGAGATTGTAGCGGGCAAGGGGACCGACATAATAAGCGCCGCTTCCGATATGAACGGAATGCAGAGATGTGGAATGCTCAACGTGCTGCTCTTCAAAATGTTTCTCATAATCGGCAATATCAATATCCAGTCCCCGGTTGGAAACGAGTCGTCCTTCGCAGAGAGGATATTCATCGGGATGACGCAGCGCCACGAATTCATAGTCCTGCTCGAACTGAGGGTAATTGAATGTCGCCACTAATTTGACCGTCTCCACGGCGGCATCTTTCGCCCACTTGAGCGGTTCGACCAGCGCGGTCAATTCTTTTTTGGTGGGAGCTTTGTAAAATCCACCGACGCGGGCGTTAATCGGATGAATCTCCCTGCCACCAAGAAGTGCGACCAGGTCATTTCCGATTTTTTTCAATTTGAGTCCCTGTTTGACGGCATCAGGATAATCTCTTGCCATTCTGATGGCGTCTTCATATCCGAGAAAGTCGGGGGCGTGGAGAAGGTAGATATGGAGGGCGTGGCTTTCAATCCATTCGCCGCAGTAAAGCAGCCGCCGCAGTTCGCGCAATGTCCCCTCTATCTTGACTCCACAGGCGTTTTCCATGGCATGGATGGAGCTCATCTGATAGGCGATAGGACAGATGCCGCAAATGCGGGCGGTAATATCGGGCGCTTCCCGGAAATCGCGGTCACGCAGAAAGGCTTCAAAGAAACGGGGCGGCTCAAAAATCCGCAGTTTGACATCGACCACAGTGCGGTTCTTGATTTTTACGAACAATCCCCCTTCACCTTCCACCCGCGCCAGCATATCGACTTTGATGGTTCTACTTCTCATACAGCTCACTCTCCTTCCGGAAGGCATCGGCAAAGGCGTTAAATCCACGGAAAGCCCGCTTAATATTAAGCGGAGAACAGCCCAGCTTTTCCCATTGTGTGGAGAGAGCGGACGTGTTGGGAGTCTCTTTGGGACCGAAGCAGCCGTAACATCCGCGCAGATAAGAGGGACAGATAGAGCCGCAGCCGGCGTGAGTCACGGGACCAAGACAGGGGATGCCTTGCGCTACCATGACACAGACATTCCCTTTCAATTTGCATTCGATGCAGACGCTATGTTTAGGAGTGACCGGTTTGCGCCCGTTGAGAAAGGCGCTTAAGACCTCCACCAGTTGGTACTTGTTTATGGGACAGCCCCGCAATTCAAAATCGACCGCAACGTGGTCGGAAATGGGGGTTGACTTGTTGAGCGTATCGATATAGGCGGGGGTGGCATAAACCAGGGCGGTGAATTCTTTGACATCTTTGAAATTGCGCAGGGCTTGAATGCCGCCCGAGGTGGCGCAGGCTCCGATGGTGACCAGAAATTTGGAAGCGCGGCGGACTTTATGAATCCGCTCCGCGTCGTGCGGTGTCGTGATGGAGCCCTCCACCAAAGAGAGGTCATAAGTGCGACCCACCACGGCGCGCGAGGCTTCCGGGAAATTCGCAATCTCCACAGCGCCGGCGACTGCCAGAAGTTCCTCCTCGCAATCAAGAAGGCTCAGCTGACAACCGTCGCACGAGGCAAACTTCCAAACGGCCAATTTCGGTTTCTTTTTATGAATCATATCAGATTTCTCTTTTCTTGAATAAATCCGCCGTTTCGCTATATCTGAAAACGGGACCATCTTTGCAGACAAAAAGATGCCCGAACTGACAATGTCCGCAGTGGCCTATGCCGCATTTCATGTTGCGCTCCCCGGATATATAGATGTTTTCCTCGGTCAGGTCGCGCTTCAGGAGTTCCAGAACGGTAAAGCGCATCATGATTTCCGGGCCGCAAACCATGGCAATGGTATGCATAGGGTCAAAAGTGGCTTTGGGAATCAGCAATGTAACCACGCCGACATTCCCCTGCCAGGCACCGGTGGAGCGGTCAACGGTCACCTGAACATCAAAGTCAAAGCGGGCGCGCCAGGTTTCCAGTTCCTGGCGAAAGAGAATGTCGTCAGGCGTGCGCGCTCCGTATTGAAGAATAATCTTTCCGTACTGCTCGCGATGAGCGAGGAGATGATAAATAACGGGGCGAAGCGGCGCCAGGCCGATACCTCCGGCGACGATTATTATGTCATGCCCTTTGGCTTCTGCCACGGGCCAGGGACGTCCGAACGGTCCGCGCACTCCTACCAGGTCGCCGCGCTTGAGTTGCCGCATATTTTTTGTGACGGTCCCGACCGCGCGAATGGTATGCACCAGGGTTCTGGTATTGCCGGGGTCGCCGCTGATGGAAATCGGCACTTCACCTACGCCATAGATATAGAGCATATTGAACTGCCCGGGTTGAAAGGACAGCCCATTGCCGTCAGATGTCTCCAGGTCGAAAGTGAAGGTGTCATACGTCTCTTTGCGGATTCTTTCCACCCGAAAGAGCGCCGGCATCCAGGGCTGCGAGCGGTCTAAACCGTTCTTGATTTTTTCAAGAGTTGTCGCCATAGATATCCAACAATTGAAGTCTTGTCGCCTCCAGCCGTTCGGCAATTATTAGGGTAAAACGTTTCATAAGTTCGTATCCCAGGTCGTGGTCTTCTTCCAGTTTGGTGCGCAGACATTTGCCGTCAAGCGCGATGGCGCGGGTCAGTTCCAGCGCCCGGGCGTCAAAATGCCATTTGTACGGCGGCACCAGCCAGGACCAGCCGAGCACTTCCCCCTGCTGACGGGTATGAATAGTGATCGGTCCTTTTACCGGAGAGTAAGTTTCGATAACAACTTTCCCCTGACGGACAATGTAAAAATGGTCGGCGTTTTCGCCGGTTCGGAAAATAAATTCTCCCGCCTGGAAGACTACATTTGAGGCGCAGCCCACAATCAACTTCAGATATTTGGGGTCAAGCCCTTTAAGAAACGGATGCTGTGCCAGAATAGGTTCTAAAGTCTCCATTTATGACTCCTTGTTCAAATTGCTTTCGCTTTAATAGCGCCGCTCCGAATAGCCGCGGTTTCTTCTGTTATATCAATTCCGGAGGGACACCAGGTGATACAGCGGCCACAACCGACACAGCCGGAACTTCCGAACTGGTCATGCCATGCCGCCAGTTTATGAGTCAGCCATTGACGGTAGCGCGATTTCACGGAAGGACGAATGCTCCCGCCATGAATATAGGAATGGTCGAGGGTGAAACAGGAGTCCCAGCGCCGGACACGCGTTGCCGTCTCACCGGTAAGGTCGGTATAGTCATCAATGCTGGCGCAGAAACAGGTGGGGCAGACGAGCGTGCAGTTGGCGCAGGAAAGGCACCGTTTCGCCACCTCTTCCCATCGGGGATGCTCCGCGTTGGCATAGAGCACTTCTTTGATGCCGGCAGTGTCAATTCTCCTGGACATCTTGCGCGCCGCCGCCTGTACCGCTTCATCCGACATTTTAAGAATGTCAAGCGATGCCTTCTCCGAGGGTACCTGTTGCAGTATTTGATTGCCTTTTTCGGTCCCGGCCTGCGCCAGGAAATTGTGCCGGCTGGCATCAATTAACTCGGTTAAAACAATGTCATAACCGGTGGCAGCTTTGGGTCCGGAATCCATAGAAGCGCAGAAGCAGTTTCCCCCCGGCTCGGTGCAATTGACCGCCACAATGAAAATCTGTTGCCGCCGTTTCTGATATATCGGGTCGAGATATTCACTCCCTAACAGAACCCGGTCAAGAATCTCCAGCGCTTTCAGGTCGCAGGGGCGCATCCCCAGGAAAGCCGTTGGCGGCAGCGTATCATTAGTGGCCGAAAACTGGAAGCCATTGCCGGTTCGTTTTGCCTCCAGAATGGGGACGGAAGGTGGAAACAGAAATTTCTTCCAGGAATGCGCGCCGACCAGGTACCCAAAATAAGAATTATCCGCCCGTTTTTTGATTCGATAATATCCCCGGTCTTGCTCCTCGCGCCATCCGACCGGAAGTTCTCCGGCAGACCTTATTTCATCAATAACAATCGCCTGGTCGCGGATGACCGGAGCCTGTATTTTGTAACCGCCGGCGCCCAGCGCTTTCAGCAGATGCTCAAAATCGTCCGCTCTAATAAGCCTGGGCGGAAAATTGTTCGTAGCCGAATTATTCATATAAGATTCCTCATTGGAAAGAGGGGAGAAAGGAAACGCCTCGGTGCGGGACAATGGACAAACATAGTCATTTTCCTCAAGGCAGAATTATTCAAATTTCTACCAAGAAGTCTAATATATCCATCGGCGGAAGGCAACAAAAATCGGAGTACTTTGTGAAATAATTCTCATTTAAGTTGTGACAAAATCCCCCTATTTTACTCGTATTTATGCGCCAAGGCCTCTAAAGCCTGGAATTATTACTTCATAAAGATGTCATAATATGTTATTATTCAATGTAATACAAACCGTGTTATTGTCGGTCGGCAGAATGTTGTCAAAAAAGCCAAAAAATGCCGTCTATAGGCGACGGCTGCCCTTACGCAAAAAGTATATATTAATTCCAGTAAGGTGAAGATAAAAAACGCGGGAGTGGTTCTCCCGCGTTTCGAGGACTCTTTAAATAACTATTCAAGGGCAGATCGGCTCCGGTCCCGACTTGTACAGATGGGTTAGAATATATGTGGCATCAAGAATATTTATTGAGCCGTTTCCATTGGCATCGGCCGCTTCCAATGGTGAAGGGGCTGCGCCCGATTTGTAGAGATAATTGATAATGAAGGTGGCATCGAGAATATTCACGGCGCCGCTTCCATTGGCATCTCCGCAGACAAACGAGGCGCATTCGAATGTGAGAATCGAGACGGCATCGATGCCGGCTTCGACCACGGAGCCGAGCCCGTAATCGGAGGCTTCAAAGCGGATTCTCATATTTGCCGTGGGCGAGACAAAGTTGGAAGCCCAGAAGGAATGGGTGTACCATCCGCCGGATGCCTGAACGGACGGTCCTACCGTTTCTGCCACTGTCCAGTTGGCGCCGTTATCATTGGAAATATAGATAATCATGACGTCATTAAAGGGGTCATTACCGGCATTATTGGAGTACCACCGGGCATAACTTATTAAAGCGTCATTGACTCCACTCAGATTGAATGAGGGGGAGGTCAGCTGCGTATTGCCGTTATCGATATCAGAGTCGCCCGAGGCGTTTCCAGTAAGATAACAAAATCCGGAGCCGTCAAAATCGGCGGTCGGGTCGCCCCGAACTCCGTCGCCAAGGGGAATACCGCGCTGCCAGTGTCCGGCGCTGGCGGTGCCGCTGACGGTCCAGCCTTTGTGCGTCTGAAAATTATCTTCGAATATGGTAAGAGAGGCTTCGGCGACGACGGCATGATTTGGCTCAACCGGATCGGGATCAAGATATATATTATTTTCAGTGTCGCGCGCTTCCACATAAAAATCGATTTTAGTAAAGCAATCCTGCGCCGGAATCGCCGCCTGGTAATGATTTGGCGACAACTCCACCATTGCTACATCGATAAAAGCTCCCTGATTCAGCGAATAATGCAGACGGCCGCTGCCGGGAAGCGGTTCGGTTCCGTAAGTTCCGGTCGCAACAACTTCAAAGGTAGCGGGCTGATTCGGCGGGATTATGGAAGGAACGCCAAGAGGGTAAGAAAACATAACGGCGCCAACCGGGGCATAGATATTATTCACCGTGTAGACCGTCGCCAGGGATGCCTTAACCATCCGGGTCATATATTCAAAATTCATGTAATTGGTGCTGTCACGCGGCGAATGGTACACGGTGGAGAAGTTATATTCATGGGCAAAGGTCGCCTGATAGCCGTTTTGAATGAAGGGATAATGGTCGGAGCCGCCCGAGGAACCGCTGAGCACTCCGGTGATACCTGCCAGCGAGTCCGCCAGCGACTGCCACAGGACGGTGTAAGTGGTGACCGGTCCATGATAGAGTTTAGCCTGGGTGCTGTTGTTGAAATGGGCAATCATATCCATATTAAACATATAGACAATGCTGTCGCCGCGCGCCTTGGCGGCATTGGCATAATTCCAGGAACCGAGCAGTCCCTGTTCTTCGGCATCGAATAAAGCAAAGATGAAAGTCATTTTGGTATCGAGATTGGCAAGAACACGCGCCATTTCGATGACTCCGGCGGTGCCGGAGCCGTTGTCATCGGCGCCGGGAGAATT
Source organism: Candidatus Zixiibacteriota bacterium (assembly GCA_040753495.1). Taxonomy (NCBI): domain Bacteria; kingdom Pseudomonadati; phylum Candidatus Zixiibacteriota; species Candidatus Zixiibacteriota bacterium. The sequence goes on along the minus strand of JBFMEF010000006.1, from coordinate 13,830 downwards.
GGAGACGGCGTCACGATGCGCCCCGATGATAATCTGATGCAGGGGGTCGGTGGCGCCAATCTTATAGCAGAGGACATTGTGCGCCCAGACGGAATAAGAGGATATGTAAAAACTATCCAGCACAACGGAATCATATCCGAACTCCTGGAATTTCCCCATAATCCAGTTTGCGGCGGCCCGGTTGGAATCGGTGCCGATATAACGGCGATAGAAAGCCTGGAGTCGAGAGGTGTACGAGAAGAGGGAGTCCTGACTGACCAGGCCAATCAGAGAATCCAGAGAAATTTCCGCCTGCAGCCGAGAAATGTCGACGGAACCTGAGGTTTGGAAATCAATGTCGATTTTTTCCGTCAGAATCGGGGCAATCTGGGCCGGTGGTTCCGGCGACGGTTCGATTCGGTATATTCGCAGGTCCCCTTCTTCATATATCAAAGGAAAATTCGCGGTATTGAGTCGGTCGAGACGGTTGTCCAGGCCGAGCTGGCTGCGGTCCATATTGGTTGCCACCAGGGTGACGGAGAGTCCGGAGGAGGTCATCTGTTCGGCGACGTCATGCGCGGCTATTACCAGATACCCGTCATTCAGCCGTATAACCGGCTCGGCGCCGGCCTGACGCAGGGCGAGAGCGTCGGCATCATTTTCAACCAGCACTTTATACAGGTCGCCGGCGGAAGCGCCGCCGCTTATTAGCGCGAAGGTTAGCAGTAAATTGAGGATAATTCTCATAGGTGTGCTCCCAGGATGTTCAGGTTATTGATATCGCTTGGATTGACTTTAGGATGACGGCGCAGGCTGAAATTGCTGGAACCTCAAATTCTGATAAATTGAGTGAAACAGGGGAACGGAAAGGGACAATCTGATGCAGCCGACTTCTCACTTTAAAAATATAGAGCAATATGGCTGATTGTCAAGGCAAATAAGCCCTTCCGGGCGCGGTCGGCGCAAGTCTGCGCCAAATGAAACGGCGGGAAATCTATCCCGCCGTCTCCATACCATCTATGTAAGTTCCCCTCTTACTTGAGGATTATCATCTTTCTGCTGGCGACATAATCGCCGGCGGAGAGGCGATAGAGATATACGCCAGAGGCATATCCCTCAGCGTCCCACTCGACCCGCTGATAACCGGCTTCACTGAATCGCTGCCAGGTTTCAACTTTCTGTCCCAGAATATTGAAAATCTCCAAAGTCCATTCTCCGGCGCTGGGCAGGGCAAATTCGATTATCGTCTTAGGATTAAATGGATTAGGATAATTCTGGTCCAGGGCATATTCAGTCGGGATGAAGTTCTCAGCATTGGCTTTCAGGACTGAGCCATAATAGTCGGCGGCATCAATGGCAACCAGCTCGGCGGCGCCATCGTAACTGAGAATATCGCCACTGCCGATAGCCTTGCCCCGCTCGAAGCTGTAAATAAGAACACGGGTGATACCGTCACGATAAATATATTTCATTTCCATTCCGCTGGCGGCCGGTCCCAGGGTGGGGCGGGCTTCACCGTCAAATATCATCAGAAGGGCGCCGATGCTGGTGTTGGTTTGCGCCTTCACCACTTTCGCCTCGGTATGGAAACGAGCGAAAGCCTCAGGTCCCGGTTTTGCCAGAGGCTGGGCATCACCGACAATTACCCGCACCAGGTACACCAGGTCCGCAACGGAAAGAGTAATGCCGTCTCCATTGATTTCGGTTGCGGCAATCTGCCCTTCCAGGTTGACAGTAAAAGCGCCAAGACCGTAAATGAAATAGTTGGTGAAGACCACGGCATCGCCGATCTCGTGGGGAACGCCATTCAGGTTAACATCGCCCCGGGCGTCAATGCTGTCGGCGCAGATGATATCAACGCCGCCATTAATGAAATCGATACATCTTATCGGAGCCGGCTTGTCCGGTCCGCCGCCGACCAGGCAGCTGTCGGGAGCGCCCAGGAAGGTGGGGAAGCGGTCGTTGTAATCGGTGATGTTGTTCATCTGGAAATCGAAAACATCGCGGGAAATCCAGAGGGTGTCGCCGCTGGGGGAGGCGATGCTGTTATCGCCGCAGTCTAACCAGAAAAACCGAATCGGGACAAACTGGCACTCCAGATTGCGGTCGTTACTCACCAGGAAATCGATAGATGCCATAGCGCCGACACGGCCATTGAGATAGCAGTCGGGATGATAGGCGCCGTTGTTGGTTTCGGCAAGGGCAACCACCCGAAGCAATCCCGAAGGACATCCGGTGCACTGTCCGGAATAGCCAAAGCGGTAGGTAAAATATTCCCAGGCGCATTCGGTCAACAACGCTCCCGGCAGCACCACGCCGGGGTTGAGGGCGGAATTGTCATAGGCAATAAGAAAATCAAATCCGCCCAGCGCTTTGCCGGAACCGTTGAGAATGATATTCACCAGTTTGTGATGTCCCTGGAGGACATTATGCACTTTTTCAATTTGCACATGGACGCATTCATCAAGCTGAATCTCAATGCAAACGGTATCGACGTCAATAGCGCCGCAGACGTCAGTGGCGGTAATGGTCAGACAATAGGTGCCGATGGAGTCGATATCGACACAAATCCGCCCAGTGGTCGAATTGTATGTGCCGACCGGCGAGACCACCACGGAGCTGAGATTGTTATCCTGGTCCGATACGGTGATATCGAAACAGAACTGATCGGTGTAGTCAAAGAAGAGGGTGTAATCCGGTGGACCGATTACAACCGGGGCGCGATTGAAGTTGACCGTAACCATGGCGGTATCTCCATCCTTGACACCGCAGGCATCGGTCGCCTCGAGTATAAAGGTGTAAGTGCCACTGTTGGAGGGAGTGAAGCAGATTTGCGAGCCGTTAAAGGTTCCGGTTCCGCTGACCAGCGCGACCGAGGTAATATTATTATCCGGGTCGGACGCGCCGGCATTCCAGCAGATTTCGGCCGGGACGCACTGGAAAAGATTCTGGTCGGCTCCGGCATTGGCAACCGGCGCGAAATTGACATCAAACTGCACGAAGAATGAGTCAATACAGCTCAGCCCGCAGGCGTCGAGGCAGCGGATGACCACTTTGCGGAATTCGTCTCCGGAAGGAGTATAGGTCCAATTGCCCCCTGACAGGGAGCCCGGTCCGCTGACAATTTCACAGTGGTCGAAATTGCCATCGGTGTCGCTGCCGCTAACCGGCAAGGATACCAGGCTGGGGGAGCATTGGAAGAATTTATTGGTATCCGGCGGCAGATTGCAAACTGGCGGGGAATTCAATGTGACCGTTATCATGACCGTATCACGATCAGTCGCGGCACAGGCATCGGTGGCTTCGATTATAAAAGTATATATGCCACTGACGGTGGGGGTGAAGCAGATATTCCCGCCAGAATAGGCGCCCGGCCCGGAAACCAGGGCACAACCGGTAAGATTGCCGTTGATATCAGAACAGGACGCGGGCCAGCAGACAGGGGCTGGAGAACATTGGAAAACATTCTGGTCGGCGCCGGCATTGGCAACCGGCGGAGTATTAAATGATACCGAGACATTTATAGTGTCGAGGTCGGTGGCGCCACAGGCATCGGTTACTTTACCGATGAAGGTGTAAGTGCCCCCGACAGTCGGCGTAAAACAGATGCGGTTGAGTGCGGTGTCAATCGTGCCGCCATGAGCGCCGGGTAGAAGTTCTTCCAGAGTGATATTATTTTCGGGGTCGCTGACGGCATATCCGAGACAGATTGCCGACGAACCACAGATAAATAGGGAGGTGTCGTTGCCAAAGGCGAGTACAGGCGGTTGATTTATGTCGACCGTAATGGTGAAGTTGTCCTCGCAGTAAGCGCCGCAGGAGTCAAGACACCGGATGGTGACGTTGACTGTCTGGTCACTGGTCGGGGTAAAGCACCAGTTGCCTCCAGCCAGAGTTCCCGGTCCGGAGTAGATCTCACAGCGGTCAAAGTTGCCGTCGGGATCGCTTCCCGATACCGGCAGGCAGATTTGACTGGGGGTGCATTGGAAAATATTCTGGTTGTCTGGCGCCGAGCAGAGCGGGGTCTGATTGAGAGTGATATTAATAATGGCGGTATCGCGGTCAGTCGCGCCGCAGGCGTCAGTCGCCTCCATGATAAACATATAAGAGCCGCTGGCCGCAGGAGTGAAACAGATATTGCCTCCGCCGTATGTTCCCGGCCCGGAAATCAGCGCGCAACTGGTCAGGTTGCCGTTGACATCGGAGCAGGAAGCGGCCCAGCAGATTTCGACCGCGGAGCAGAGAAGCAGGGTCTGGTCGGCCCCGGCATTAGCCACCGGCGGGACATTCACCAGCGCGGTTACATTTATGGTATCAACGTCACTCAGCCCGCAGAAGTCGGTAACTCTGACTATGAAAGTATATGTCCCGGTCGCCGGCGGAACGAAGCAGACTCTGTTTTGAGCGGTGTCGATTGTTCCGGGACCAGCCAGTAGTTCTTCCTGGACGATATTGTTATCGTCATCAGAAAGGCTGTACTGGAAGCAGAGAGTGCTTCCGGCGCAGGCGAACTGATTCATATCATCGCCTAGTGAGACATCAGGCGGGTCATTCAGATTGATATTATATGTAAGGGAAACAGTATCAGCGCCGCCGCAGGAGTCGGTCACCGCCGCTGTTACCGAATAAGCGCCACTGGTGGCAGGATTGAAACACCATAATCCCGCGCCGCTGATCGTGCCGTTGCCGGAGATTTTGCTCCAGGTTAAGGGGCCTCCGTTGATATCGGTCGCCGAGAACTGGCGGCAGACCGCAGCCGCGGCGCAGAGAAATGTATCCACGGGACTGGGTGGGTCAACTGCCATCGGTCTGGCATTAATCGTTATATCCATGACAATCTGGCAGGTGTCAGCGCCACAGGCGGTGGACGCGATGACCGTGAGAACGTAGTGACCGTTAGTGTCGGCCGGGAAGCAGACATTGCCGGAGTTGTACGAACCGATTGGGCTGACCGTAACGGTCGCGCCATCACCGATAACGCCGACGGGAGCGCAGACCTGACCAGGAAGACAGATAAATTTCGACATTGGCGCCGGACAACTCAACTGCGCTGCCTGACCTATATCTACATTAAAAGTTAACTGGCAGGTATCGGCACCGCAGGAGGAAGATGCGATTATGGTAATGAGGTAAGTTCCAGAGGTATCAGCCATGAAACAGAGTTCGCCGCCGGAGTAAGTGCCATATGATACCGACACGGTGGCCGAAGCGGGCGTTATATCAATCGTCTGGCAAACTGTCTCAGGGCCGCAGAGCGATACGGAAAGGGGAGCAGTAGGGCAATCGATAACGGCAAATTGTCCGAAACTGATATTTGCCACCACCGTGTCCAGATCGGCGGCGCCGCAGGAATCAGAAACGCGAACGATGAATTGATAGACGCCGCTTCCGGTCGGGGTGAAACAGACCTGATTCAAGAGAGTATCGATATAACCGAAGCCGGATACCATAGTTTCCACCAGCTTGTTTAAACCTTGCGGGTCAGAAACGGTGTAACCGAGGCAAATCGGCTGCGGCTGGCAGAGGAAGAGCGAGGTGTCATTGCCAAAGGCAATGCTGGGGGAGCCATTCAGACTGACATTTACTGTAACGGTGTCTCTGTCGGTTGCGCCGCAGGCGTCCGAGGCTTCAATAATGAACGTATAGCTGCCGCTTCCAGCAGGGGTGAAACAGATATTTCCGCCGCTGTAGGTACCGGTTCCGGAAATGAGAGCGCATCCTGTCAGATTCCCATCGATATCACCGCAGGAGGCCGGCAGACAGATGGAAGTCGGGACGCACTGGAAAAGCGACTGGTCAACTCCGGCATTGGCGACCGGCGGGCTATTGAGCGTGACATTGATAACAGAGGTGTCGCGGTCGGTTGCGCCGCAGGCATCGGTCGCCTGGAGAATGAACGTATAGGAACCGGAGGCTGAAGGTGTGAAGCAGATTTGTGTACCGTCAAATGTGCCGACACCGCTTACCAGTTGTACCGAAGAGATATTGTTATCGGGGTCGGTTGCTCCGGCACTCCAGCAGACCTGAGCCGGGGCGCACTGGAAGAGAGTCTGGTCAGAACCGGCATTGGCAATAGGCGCGGCATTTATGTCGAACTTGACGAAGAAGGAATCAATACAGGCGGCGCCGCAGGCGTCAAGGCATTGCACCACCACTTTGCGGAATTCGTCACCAGAGGGGGTATAGACCCAGTTCCCGCCAACCAGCGAACCAGGGCCGCTCAAGATTTGACAAAGACTGAAATTATTATCGACGTCAGTCGCTCCCACCGGCAGGGATACCGTTGCCGGAGCGCACTGGAAGAAACTGCTCGTATCCGGCGGCATAACGCAGACTGGCGCCGAATTGATAGTGACCGTAATTACCGCGGTATCCCGGTCAGTCAGACCACAGGCGTCTGTCGCCTCCAGAATGAAGGTGTAACTTCCGCTCACCGTCGGCGTGAAACAGATATTTGTTCCGTTGTAGCTGCCGACTCCGGAGACAAGAATACAGGTGGAGAGATTTCCATCGGGGTCGCTGCATGAGGCCGGCCAACAGACCTGTGTCGGCGCACACTGAAAGAGAGTCTGGTCGCTTCCGGCGTTCGCCACCGGGGGCTGATTTATTCCTACGGTTACATTTATGGTGTCGAAATCAACAGCGCCGCAGGCATCGGTAGCTTTAACCACGATACTATAAATTCCAGCAGTCGCCGGGGTGAAACAGACCTTATTGAGGGCAGTATCGATACTTCCGGGACCGGAAAGCAACTCCTCCAAAGTGACATTTCCTTCGTCATCGGTCAAGGCGTAGGTTACGCAGACCGTTGCAGGCGTGCACTGAAACAGGGAGGAGTCGTTTCCAAAGGCAATGACCGGCGCCTGATTGACTTCAAACTGCACCGAGAAACTGTCTTCGCAATAGGCGCCGCAGGAATCCTCACAGCGAATTGTGACATTGACGGTCTGGTCGCCGGTCGGCGTGTAACACCAGTTGCCGCCGCTGAGAGAACCGGGACCGGAGATAATCTGGCACCTTTTGAAATTGCCGTTGGGGTCGGTGGCTGACACCGGCAGACATAACTGACCGGCTGCGCACTGGAAGACACTGGTATCATTGGGTATGCTGCAGACCGGCGGTTGATTTAGAGTGACGGTTATAATTGCTGTGTCTCTCTTTTTGGCGCCGCAGGCGTCGGTTGCTTCCAGAATAAAGGAGTAGCTGCCGCTGGCAGAGGGCGTAAAGCAGATACTGCTTCCGTTATAACTTCCCGGTCCGGCAACCAGGAGGCAAGAGCTGAGATTGCCGTTGGCGTCAGCGCAGGATGCCGGCCAGCAAATAGGCGCCGGTGCGCACTGGAAGAGAGTGGAATCGCGTCCGGCGTTCGCTGTGGGCGGAACGTTCAGAGTGTAAAATATTACCACGGTGTCGTAATCAGTGGCGCCGCAGCTATCGGTTGCCTTCAATACAAACTCATAATTCATAGTCCCGCTGGGAGTGAAGCAGATCTGGCTGCCGTTAAAAGTGCCGGTTCCGCTGATAAGTTCGCAGGTTTTGAGGTTATTATCAGGGTCGCTGCAGGAGGCGGGCCAGCAGAGCGGCGCCGCGGCGCATTGAAAGATAGTCTGGTCGCTGCCGGCATTTGCCACCGGCGGATTGCTCGGACAGATATCTATGGAAAAAGGGCTAACCTGCGGATTGATTGACGGGCTGGAGACGGTCACCTGTCCATCAGAAGCGGTAATGTAATAATCGAAATTCACTTTACAGTCAAAAACCGATGCCGGTATGGTAGCGCAGAAGGTGCTATCACCCGGTGGAGCGGTCATCGCCGCCGAGGTATAACTGACCTGACCGGTCACACGATAGAAGAGGGTAACCGTCAAGCCGGACGGGGGCGTGTCTTTGTCGGTTATATAGGCGCAGATGGTAAGGGGGCTGTTGTCAGACTGGCAGGTATCTTCCAGACCGACGGTTATCGGAGTGCGGGAGATATGGGGATTGTCGCGCTCCTTGCAGAAGGCGGTATCGCATGGCGAACAGGCGCCGCCGTTATAGTAGCATGCCACCACCGTATGAGTATCGCCGTTTTGAATCGTGTCGCTGCTGTAATAGCAGATATAGTAGCGGCTGCAGAGGCGCTGTTTGATGCGAGTGTAGAGAGAATCGATATCGTCATTATTGGGGGCCTGGTCCCAGTAGCCGCCGGTGCCATTAGCGAATGCCTGAAGCGCCTCCGGATTGTACCAGGTATTGGTTATGGAGCCGAGGTTAAATGTGTATATCGGGACTCCGGAGCTATTAGCCAGATTGCAGATGAGAGTGGAATCATCGGCGTAGGTGTTGTCGTTGACGCCATCCGGCGGGGGATAACAAAGTTGGCTGCGATTCTCCAGTCCATCGGTAAAGGCAATCACAGCTTTGCTCCCGAGCTCCAGCTTGGTCAAATCGACACCTTTGTAGATGCCGTCAAAGCAGGCGGTGTAACCGTTAGCGGAGAGGGCGTTGATAGCATTATGCAAGGTGGTCTTATTGCTGGTAAAGGGAGTGATGGTGCCGATGCAGCTTGAATACGGCACAATCGCCACCCGGTCAAAAGGGTCCATATTGTCAACAAAACGGTGCATGGCGTTCTTGGCGGCGGTAAGACGTCCGCCATCGCTCATACTTCCGCTGACGTCGACGACCAGACAGACCGAGGTAATGCAGGAATCGAGACTCAATTGCTGGATGCTGAAACTATCGACGGTAAATCCATCCTGAGACAGGCAGATGCTGTCGCCGGTCATGCCGCCGATAGGGTCGCCGTTGGCGTCCAGAATATCAAGATAAAGGCAGATCAAAGGAAACTGTGAGCAATCGAGCTGCGAAATATTAGTCGAATTTACAGTTTGTGAAGAGGAAAGGTTGTAGAGCGGATAGATAAGTTCGGTGGCGCGGGGAATCGGTCCCGGCGGGATAGTCGTGTCGATAACAGTCGGGTCGTCTTCAGGTCCGACAACAATCTGGGCTGGGCTCAATGCGGCAAATACCAAGAGCAGCATTAAGCAGTCCAATAGCATTTTTCCCATAAGCTTGCACTCCCATGGCGAATATATATTTCATCTTTTTATACCTATTTGAGGACGCCCTCCCTGACCGATAAGATATTACTCAGGGAGACTCTTTACCAACGGGCGCGTAAAAAAAGTAATAACAGGAAAATGTCGGTGTCAGTCACCGACCGGCAAGTAATTAGCAAACGGTATTGCCTTAATCCTCCGCGCGCAGGAAACCATCCGGCGCTGCTGCGTTTTTCATTGTTTAGATATTAATTCTGCCGCTTACCACTCGGCAATATCAAAGTCGGTTAAGTTTCCAATTCCGCCGTTCTGTGCTCTGGCTAGCCTAACCGTCGTAGAAACAGGGGTAGCTTATTTATAAGTTACATTTATTTAACAGGTTGTCAACCAGATTTTCCCATCAATTTATGGGAAAAAAGCACTCCCTCTCTCAGAGATTTCACAATTTTCCCTGCTGCTTCACGAGAAGGTTTTGTCGAATTAAATAAGCTGTTGATGAATAAGAAGTTATCGTTTTGGGCTACTTGAAGCTGATTCTGCCTCCCAGTACAACCGGATAGGGATGACAATAAAATCAAAGGTACTCTTTTGCCTTGTATCGCATCTGCCGACCACTTATTTTCCGTTCCTGATGGCAGCAATTAAGCCAGTGAAAGATCTGCCGAATTGAAATTAAACATGATTATCTGAGAAAAGAGAAGAATGGAAAGTAACGACAGCACAGTTAAGACCGATTTTATCCGGGATATAATTAGGGAAGACATAAGATCGGGACGGTTTCCCTCGAAAATCATGACACGTTTTCCTCCGGAGCCGAACGGGTATCTTCATATTGGACATGCTAAATCTATCTGCCTTAATTTCGGCATTGCCGCCGAGTTTGGAGGGAAATGCAATCTTCGCTTTGATGATACCAATCCCACCAAAGAAGAGCAGGAATATGTGGACTCGATTAAAGAGGATGTCCGCTGGCTGGGATTTGACTGGGAAGACCGGGAATATTATGCCTCCGATTATTTTGACCGTCTGTATCAGTATGCGCTGGCGCTGATAAAAAAGGGTAAGGCGTATGTCTGCGACCTTACGGCGGAGGAGATTCGCGAGTTTCGCGGCACCCTGACGCAACCGGGGAAAGAGTCTCCCTATCGAAATCGCTCGATTGATGAGAACCTGGCATTGATTGAGCGGATGCGCCAGGGGGAATTTCCGGATGGCTCGCGCACCTTGCGGGCTAAAATCGATATGGCATCCCCCAATCTCAATCTGCGCGACCCGGTGATGTACCGAATTTTGCACGCCAGCCATCATCGCACCGGCGACAAGTGGTGTCTTTACCCGATGTATGACTGGGCGCACGGGCAGAGCGATTCAATTGAGGGTATCACCCATTCGATATGCACGCTGGAATTCGAGGACCATCGCCCGCTTTACGACTGGTTTATCGCGGAATTGGGGATTCATCACCCCCGGCAGATTGAATTTGCCCGTTTGGCGCTGACTTACACCGTGATGAGCAAGCGGAAACTTCTGGAGCTGGTGAAGCGGAAAATTGTCTCGGGTTGGGATGACCCCCGTATGCCGACCATATCGGGACTGCGGCGGCGCGGTTTTACGCCGGAATCGATTCGTCTTTTTGCCGAGCGCATTGGGGTTGCCAAGCGCGACAGCACAGTTGAGATAAGCGTTCTCGAAGATTGTATCCGCGAGTTTCTCAATAAAGAGGCGCCGCGGGCAATGGCGGTACTGCGCCCCCTGAAGGTAGTTCTGATTAACTATCCTGAAGAGAAGATTGAAGAATTTGAGACTGATAACAACCCGGAAGACCTTTCGATGGGGAAGCGAAAAGTTCCTTTCTCGAGAGAACTTTATATAGAGCGGGATGACTTTAATGAAAATCCTCCCAAAGGATATTTTCGCCTGACACCAACCAATGAAGTCCGCCTCAAGCATGCTTATTTTATCCGACTTAGTGAAGTCATTCGGGACAGCGCCGGCGAGATAAGGGAGTTGCGCTGCACCTATGACCCGGAGACATACGGGGGAGAGGCGAAAGATGGCCGGAAGGTAAAAGGGACTATCCACTGGGTTGCGGCGGCGCACTCCGTTGATGCCGAAGTTCGCCTGTATGACCATCTCTTTACCAAGGAAGACCCGGAGGATGACAGCGACGGAAAAGACTTTTTTGAGTCGGTCAATCCAGATTCGCTGGTAACCTTGAAAGGATGCAAACTGGAGAAACCGATGGGGCAGGCGCCGGCACGAGGCCGGTACCAGTTTTTGAGGCACGGCTATTTTTTCATCGACCCGGTTGATTCTACACCGGGAAGACCGGTTTTTAATAGAATAGTTTCGCTGAAGGATACCTGGAAAAGAAAGTGACAGGATATTAGTCGATTGACAAGGGATGGGGCATGGTGGTTTTGCCTTTGTCAAAGTTGACCTGATACGACGGGGAAAATCTGCCTCAGGAGTCGGTTTCCGACTCCGCCATCGCGCAGGTCGAGATTTCTTTCGGCTCTTGAAATTCCATCTGTCACCAGAGACATTAAGAGAAATCAGGGGAGAACCCGAGCGTTTGTCCTCTAATGGTTCTGTCCTGCCTGGCAGAATGAGACCGGGTCGACACGCAGGTCGACCGCTACAATTATGGGGGCTACTATGAATCGAAATTCGGACAAAAAAAACTGGGGAACAGGGAATCGAACCCCGATTTCGTGGTCCAGAGCCACGCGCCCTACCGTTGGACCATTCCCCAGTAACAAACTGGCGGGCGCTTACTTTATCGGTAACCGCCCTGCGAAGTTCACCCAATATATGTCCGGCAAGCCTTTTGTCAAGAAAATGTAGTTTAGCCCGCTCTTTTTTTGACTGTCACCACCAGCGCGGTTCCTTTCACAGCTATTTCGGCTCTTGAGGCCGCAAACTGATTTCGAAGGCTCAGGCTGTCGCCGAATTTCAAAGGTGATTTCGGCGCCGGATAGACCAGCCCTTTGAAGCGCACTTTTACTCCATCGGAAAGCGGAAGAAGGGAAAGATAATCTCCTTTTCGCCCCGCAATCTCTGCCTTCTCATCCTCCAGAAATATGACTTCGGATGCCGGCGAGATTATCCTACCGAAAATTTGGCGGCGATACAATCGTGATGCCCTCTTAATAAGATGAAGCAAAAATATATTTTCCAGGGTGTGGTCGATTTCGGTCTGCCCCAGCGCTCCGCAGATTTCAATTTCATCAGCCCCCCGTTCCATCGCCATTTCGACGGCAAGCTGGCTGTCGGTTTTATCTTTGCGCGGCGAGAACCGGAGCACCTCAATTCCTGAGAGGTACTCGTTGGTTAGTCGAGGAGCGGAATCGAAATCGCCAATAATGATATCCGGGCGCGATTGACTTCGGAGAAAAAATCGAACTCCACCATCGACCGCGACCTTCACATTGTCTTTCAGCCGCGTTCGATAAAAATTGACCTCAGCCGCAGAATACCGGTTGTTCAAAAACAGAATATATTTCTTCGCTTGAGATTTTCGGCTCATATCAGTCACTTCGGCCTCTGGCGGCGATTTTGACTTTTTCAATGACTTTTCTTTTGCTCACCAAATAGGCATAATCAAAGAGGTTCATCACGGCGCAGGCATGGTTAGGGATAATTCGGAGCCGGTCGCCTATGCGGTATTGTCCTTTAGGCCGGTCGATAATGCCATGCTCTTCCGAGAGGCGGCTCAATCGGTCACCGGTCCCGACAATATACCCGAAGCCTTCTACGAAATTTCTTCCATGGGCTCCTTTATCGAGGCTCAGCGCTTTGCTGCCGGCGTCGATGACGACCCGGTCGCGCGATGGCACGCTTATCACAGTCGCCATCAGGGTGAGGGCACAATCATCTATCGGGGCAACGCCCAGGGCAACTTGGGTCATGTCGTTGAATATGTAATTGCCTACCCGAAGTTCTGTCACCCCTTTTACGGCGGCGCAGTAATTTGCGGTCGGGGTGGAGCCGACACTAATAATCCTTATATCATATCCGGAACGGCGGAGTCTCTCGGCATAATTGACCAGCCTTGCTCCTTCCATCGTCCCGATATGACTTCGCTCCTCCTTACTTGTCGCCCCGTAGGCATGCCCGGCATGGGTCATCAGTCCGACCAGCTTTATCCCTTTCATAGATGCCGCAGTCTTGAAAATCTTCTCAAGTTGTCTATAAGAATCAACACCGCCTCGATTCAGGCCGGAATTTACTTCGGCAAGAAGTTGCAGGCGGCCTGATTTGCGACCCAGGACGCTTATAATCATATTCAGATGTTCTGTCGAATCTACTGCCAGGGAAATGCGGCATCGAGAAGTCAATCGGGCGACCCGGCGCAATTTATCTTCACCGACAACGAGATTGGCAATCTGAATATCGTGGATGCCGGTTCTGGCGAATATTTCGGCTTCTCCCACTTTTGCCACGGCGATGCCGACCGCCCCGGCGCGAATCTGTCGGTGGGCAAGTTCCGGTATCTTATGTGTTTTCACATGAACCCGCAGAGAGACTCTATATCGGGCAGCGAGCTTTTTCATTCGCATTATATTGTTCTCAATTATCGCCTGCTCCAGGAGAACCGCCGGTGTGCTTATAGTGTCAAAGGATTTTGGCATATGCGGAAGATATATGCAAGACCTCAGTTTTCAAATTAATAAGAATCTTTCTCACGGTGTCAGAAAAGCGCCGAGCAGTCCGCAAAGCAGCACTGCCAAAAGTGAAATCAACAGGTAATCTACACCAATCATCGGGAGCAGCACAGTTACCGGAAGAATCGCTCCCAGCGAGG
>JBFMEF010000005.1 GCA_040753495.1 Candidatus Zixiibacteriota bacterium | reverse complement strand
TTGATAGCGGCATCGCCCATCAGCAGTATCGCTTTAATGCCCGGAAACGATTTCAGCTCCTCTTCAAGAGCAAAGGAATACTTCTCTATTGTCTCCGCCGGGACGGTCAAACCCTTTCTGGGTTCTCTGACCGCCACGGTCAGATAGACGCCTTTCTTGACGATATCATTGATGCTTTCAGCGTCTACTCCGGCGCTTCTGAATGCCGCAATAGTATTGGTGACATAGAGTGAATCAGTAGAAGAATAGAAATAGTCCATCATATTCTCCGGCAACGCCTCACAAATCATCACGACGCGGATTTTTTTTGGTTTGATGTTTGCCGGCAAGATTGATGCAGGCATCAGCCCTCGCTTAATCATTGAAACCTCCCAGTCATACTGTGCTCCATCCCATTTTCTTTACGGAGGGAGTAGGATTCGAACCCACGGTCCGCTCACACGGACAACGGTTTTCAAGACCGCCGCTTTCGACCACTCAGCCATCCCTCCGGATCAATTCTCCCGGCAGAATAAAGGTATAACAGCAGCCATCGTCAAGAGAATTTCCCAATATAAAAAGGCGCCGGTATTGCCGGCGCCTCACTTTTCTTGCTGCGCCGTCAGGAATCTTTCCTGACGGTCGAAGAGGAGAGTCAGGAAGTCCGCCGCGGCGGACAGACACCGATTCAACGCAGGCCGCGTCAAGTGGATTTCCCAATATAAAAAGGCGCCGGTATTGCCGGCGCCTCAGATTTCCATGTCAGTTCTCTCTCCCACTGTTCCCCGGGGAGAACCGACCTATGAATTGGAAGAATTAATCCTTAATATCCCGAATCTTTCCCATCAGGTTGTCCCAGCGGGATTGGGCTGTCCCCTGCTCCGGACCGCACTCCTCCACTATGTTCCAGACTACGTTGCCATGGATGAAGGAGGCATGCATGGTTCGCTCGACAAACTCAATATTGAGCGTCCAGCCGCCGGCGATATTGAGCGAATCGGAGAGACCGCTGCCGCCGACACATTCCAGAGTCAGGTTGGCTTCGGCATGAATTGAGCCGCTTGCCGGGCAGGCGTCATGATTGAGCGCCACCGAGTCAAAATAGAGGTCGCTGAAACTCTGATTGATGGCGGCATCAAGATTGCAGTAGGCGGTATCGCTTTCATAGAAAGAGAAAGAGGCCGAATCGCTGGTGGCGCCGTTAAGAGTGAATTCCACCTGATAGATTCCGGTCAGGTCAACGGAAGCATGATTGCGAAGAGAGATGCTGCCATCGGGGAACTCGATACCGACCTGATGATGCGCCCGGACATTGAGCCCGGTGACAGTCGAGTCAGGCAGAGCGATATAACCGGTGCCGTTGCTGAAGCGAAGCGAGTCGTGCCCTTCAAAGAAGACCGTATCGCCGTATGACTGGCTGAGGGAGGCGGTAAAGCCAAATATATGCCAATAGTTGGAGGTGTCATAAGTAACTATCTGTATGTAATAACTGCTGTCGGCGACTGGCTTGTATGTCCTTTTGCCAACTGCGCCATCGGCTTCATCCATGAGCGCCAGAGAAAGGTCGATAAGATACTGGTCCTGTTCCAGCATTCCCTGACCGATTAGTTCCTTCATCATCTGGAATTCCACGGCGGTGGTATCGCCGGCAACCAGTTCCGATTTGGTCGATTTGCTGCCGCAACCTATAACCAGGATGAGGGCGGCGGAAAGGGTCATTACCAATGCCAATAAGAACAATCTGCGCATAATTCCTCCTGCAACTGCTATACTGTTGTACCCACTACCATTTATTATCGGATAGAAATAGCCCCAACTGAAGGTAAAAAAGCGCTTTGAGGGATTGGCTTACTTAATGAGAATCAAGCAGTTACTTGCCTCGCCCCTGAGGGCCGCCATACAGCCCGATATCGGAACGGGAGCCGTCATGGTCAAATACTTCGGGATGCCCGGAATCAACCGCCGGAGACTCCGGCTTTAGGATGAAAATATTTTCGCCGACAAAGAGGGGGTCAGCCGAGAGATTGCCGTTGAGGTCGGTCTGGTCCCAGATATCTTTGTAATTACCTTCTTTGTTGTTCCAGACAATATTATAGGAGAATTCCCATTTTGCCCAGTCGCCAAAGTTCCAGACACCGACACAGGGGCAGACCCATTCCCGCCGCCAGCCGTTGCTGGTGATAATATTGTTTATAATCCGTCCCCGGCTCTCGGTGGACCAGGGAGCCACCCCGCAGTTGCCGTTATGATGGACGACATTGTTGGAAATATCCATAAAAGCTTTGCCGGTAGCGATAATCCCCCAGCCGAGGTTGTCATAGACGGCATTATTGTGCGCCACCACCCAGGAGGTGCCAAAGGCGCCGATTCCTTTCCAGTAACCGGTCACGATATTGCGATAAGCAAAGCAGGTGGCATCCCAGGTTACCCCGATACCGGCTCCGCGCCCTTCTTTTATGGTGCAGTCGCTTATGACAGCCAATGCCCCCCGATAGAGGGCGACCCCATCCCAGCCGTTGTTGACAATATTGCATCTTTCAATATACAGTTCCGCCCCCTCCCGCCCGATGACGCCGCTGATACCAACCACCACGGAATCGATGCGGTGGTCATTGTTTATGATATCAACCCCATGTATATGCACACGGGAATTGCGCGCCACCACCGCGGCATCAGTGGCATTGCCGTCAACATCCCGGATGCCGCCGGTAACGGTCAGATTTTGCAGCGAAGAATTAGGGGAGTTAACGAAGAATACGCCGTAGCCGGCATTGGTATGGAGCACCGAGCGGGTGCGGTTTTCGCCTATGAGATGAAGCGATTTCCCTTTGATAATAAAACCGTATCGGGCTTTGACCGGGGTGGCATGCTCCTGGCAGTTGCCGCAGAGAGAATCGGTAAAAGCCACCGGGGCGGCTTCGATTACCTTTTCGCTGATTCTGATAGTATCCCCGTCGGAAGCGTAATTGATTACCGCCTGGAGGTCATCGCCCCGTTCGATAGTCAAGGTGCGCGCTGACGCCGGAGGGAAGAGTATTATACAGATTACCAGCAGCCTCAGGATAACCGGGCGCAAACTGCCGCCTTTCAGAAATTAATCCTTTTCCAACGGCAATTATATCATTCGGGGCGATTCCGGCAAGCAAAAAAATCACTCGGCGAACCGGTAGAATTTTCCTTCGCCATGTTCTTTGAGATATTCTTTCAGTTCCGGGATGGTAAACCAGGGGTTGCCGTTTCCGGGACGGGGTCGCGCCACGAGAAAAGAGTGCGCCGGTATTCCGCCCCAGCCAGCCATAACTACCTGCTCCCCTTTCTTATTAATGCAGACATCAAGGATTACCGCGCAATGCCCGACGGAGTCGGGGTCATCGGGGCGAAATTGTATATACAGGTTCGCCGGGGCGAGATTCTTCTCATCGACCGGTTTGAGATTCAGAAGAAGTTTTCGGGCGTTCATCTGGGACAGAACAAAATGAAGGTACCGATAATATTCTTTGTCGTTGGCGATTCTCTTTTCACCGGGTGTATAGATTAATTCTCCGCGGGGGCTGAAACTATATTCGCCCCCGAGCCAGCGGTTATAGTTGACCGTATCGGTCTTGCTGAGGCGAATCGGAAAATCGCCCAGAGCATCGACCGCCCTTAAGTACTCCATAACCATCTGCATCGGAATATCCGGATTCTGCTGGGCTTCGGTGCCGACGCCGAAATCAATCACGCCTGCCACCGAATCGGGGGGATAGAGCATCTGGCCGTTCCATAGGACAACCCATTTATGCCGCGCCTGCAGGGGCAGGTTAGTTACCCATGCCTGGAATTCATTCATCTGACCGGCCGGGTACCGCTCAAATCCGGAGGGGGCATCAAAGACCCGCAGAAGGGTAAGTTTTTCATCAAAGGACATGGAAAAGGGAAACAGCGGATTGGGAGGTTGCTGTGCAACCACGTTTAGTGTTAACAGCAGAAAGAGTGTCAATGCCCTAACGACTATTTTCATGCGTTCCTCCATCAGTTCGTAAGTTAAGCCTGGTCAACCAGTATTGAGTTATTATACAATTCAAAGGTCCGGAAATTTCGGTCAAATTTGACGGTTCGCTTTCGCCAGAGCCCGGGCAAATTTGCTTTGGGTATGGAACTTAAGCGGTATTTTAAGATGCCCCAAGA
>JBFMEF010000004.1 GCA_040753495.1 Candidatus Zixiibacteriota bacterium | reverse complement strand
CTCCAAAGAGGACCCGGATGGAAGAGATTCTTTTTCCTGGAAAGGTCCCGCCAAGTCGCTGGCATTCTGGCTGGTAATTATACTGGCATTCATTCTGATTTACAGCGTTTACAGTTCCTCCAGCAAAGATGTGGCGGAAATCAGCTACAGTGAATTCCTGAAGCAACTGGAGAACGACAATATTGCCTCCGTTACCTTTATTGAGCGGGAGATTGAGGGAAAGTTGAAGACGGAAACAGCCCTTATTTCGGGGAATACTCCGGGACGATTCACCAAGTTCAAAGCCCGCATTCCATTCGAAGATAACAGCTTCACATTAGTGGATCGGCTGGAAAAAGCCGGGGTAACTATTTCTGCCAAGACCGAGGGACCCAATTACTTTTCGGTTCTGATATCTATCGCCCCCTGGTTTCTCTTGATATTCATCTGGCTCTTTTTCCTTCGCCAGATGCAGGGCGGCGGGGGACCGCGGGGACTTTTCTCTTTTGGCAAGAGCCGCGCCAAGCTGCTCACCGATGAGCGTCCCAAGGTCACCTTCAATGATGTCGCCGGTGTCGATGAAGCCAAAGAGGAGTTGCGAGAGATAATAGAATTCTTAAAAGACCCGGGCAAATTTCAGAAGCTGGGGGGAAAGATACCCAAAGGCGCCTTGCTTTTGGGACCGCCCGGTTCGGGGAAAACTCTTTTGGCGCGGGCAGTCGCCGGTGAAGCCGGTGTCCCCTTTTTCTCGATGTCTGGCTCTGATTTTGTGGAGATGTTTGTCGGCGTCGGCGCCAGCCGTGTCCGCGACCTGTTCGAGCAGGGGAAAAAGAACGCTCCCTGTATTATATTTATAGATGAAATTGACGCTGTTGGGCGTCACCGTGGCGCCGGTTTGGGCGGCGGTCATGATGAACGTGAGCAGACTCTCAATCAACTTCTGGTCGAAATGGACGGCTTTGAATCGAACGATGGGGTTATACTGATTGCCGCTACTAACCGTCCCGACATTCTCGACCCGGCCTTGACCCGCCCTGGACGGTTTGACCGTCAGATAGTGGTCGATTCGCCGGACGTGCGGGGCCGCGAGGGGATTCTGAAGGTTCACGCCAAGAAGATAAAACTGAGCGAAGATATAAATATGGAGATCCTCGCCCGCGGCACGCCGGGAATGTCCGGCGCCGATTTAGCCAATATGGTCAATGAGGCGGCTCTTCTGGCGGCGCGGAAGAATCGTGATGCCGTGACGATGCAGGATTTCGAGGAAGCAAAAGATAAGGTGATGATGGGCGCGGAACGGCGGTCGCTGGTCATTCCTGAAGTGGAGAAGAAAATTATAGCCTATCATGAAGCGGGGCATGCTCTCGTATCCAAATTCCTGCCTCATGCCGACCCGGTTCATAAAGTAACAATCATTCCCCGTGGTCTGGCGCTGGGAGTAACGCATTATCTTCCTCTCGATGAGCGCCGCACCCACTCGAAAGACTACCTGGAGACGCGGCTGGTTTACGCTATGGGAGGACGAGTCGCCGAGAAAGTGGTTTTTGACCAGCTTTCTACCGGCGCCTCCGATGACCTGCGGCGAATCACCGAGATTGCCCAGAATATGGTTTGTCGTTGGGGAATGTCGGAAAAGCTGGGACCTCTGACCTTCGGCAAGAGGGAAGAGCAGATTTTCCTGGGGCGCGAAATCGCCCAGCATAGGGATTATTCCGAGGAGACAGCCCGTTTAATTGATGAAGAAGTGCGCGCAATAGTCTTGAAGGCGGAAAATCGGGCGATGGAGATATTGACCAAGAATCGTGAGCTTCTTGACAAAGTAGCTGAAGCGCTTCTGGAGAAAGAGGTTCTGGACGGTCATCAGCTGGATGAAATTATCGGGGCAGCCGGACCGGAGAGCGTGGTGGCGCCAGCGCCGGCGCCGCAACCCTGATGGACAAGAATAAGATTACAAAAGGGGTACGGCTGATTCTGGAAGGTATCGGCGAAGACCCCGAACGGGAAGGACTCAAGAGGACGCCGGAACGGATATTCGAGTTCTACCAGCAGGTGCTGTCAGGGCTGAAAGCCCGCCCGGAAAGAACACTAAAACTATATTCCTCCAGTAATAAAGATGAACTGATTATTGTCCGCGACATCTCTTTTTATTCTCTCTGCGAGCACCATCTACTCCCCTTTTTCGGCAAAGTGCATATCGCTTATATACCCCAAAGAAACAAAATCACCGGCTTCTCCAATTTAGTGAATATTGTGGAAGTTCTCTCGCACCGTCCGACGGTGCAGGAGAATCTAACATCGGCAATCGCCGACACCATTGGAGAGATAATTGCGCCCAAAGGGATTCTGGTGATAATCGAAGCGGAACATCTCTGCCTGACTATGATTGGGGTCAAGAAGCCCGGCTCAAAAACGGTGACCTCGGCTATCCGAGGGGTATTGCGCAAAGATGCCACCCGCGCCGAAGCGATGGCGTTGATAAAGCAGTAGCAATTTCAGACGTTTTCCGCCGCCGTATCATCTGCCGGCGCTCTACAAATATATTGCCAACACTTTTTCGCGTTTCTATATTGAGAAACGGATATTAGAATTGAAACCATGCCGAATATAACTACCGCAATGTCGAAAAAGATAGTTCTACATGGACCACGAAGATTTATATTCGAGTCTCCGGCCATTATGGGAGTTCTGAATGTCACCCCCGATTCATTTTCAGACGGCGGCCGGTATTTCAGTTGGAGCGCCGCCCTGAATCGAGCGAAAGAGATTCTTCAGGAGGGGGCGGATATAATCGATATTGGAGGGGAGTCTTCCCGCCCCGGGTCGGAACCGGTCAGTGTTGAGGATGAGCTGCAGCGGGTGGTTCCGATGGTGAAGGCGGTCAGGCAGTTTTCGCAGGCGGCAATTTCGGTCGATACAGCCAAAGCGGAAGTGGCTCGTCGCTCCCTGGAAGCGGGGGCAGAAATCATAAATGATATTTCGGCGCTTCGCTTTGACCGGGAAATGGCGGCGGTAGTCAGGGATTTTGAGGCGGTGGTGGTGCTGATGCATATGCTGGGGGAGCCAAAGACGATGCAGCAAGCCCCTTATTATGACGACTGTATTGCGGAAATCAGCAAGTTCTTTGAAGAGCGGGTGGAGTATTGCCTTCGCCAGGGAATCAGCCGTGGCCGTATTGTTCTTGACCCCGGCATCGGATTCGGCAAGAGGCTTGAAGACAATATCGATATTTTGATTCATCTCGACCGGTTCAGACGTCTGGGTTTCCCCCTGATGCTGGGAACATCGAGAAAGTCGTTCATAGGACTTATTACCGGTATCAAAGACCAGCCGGAAAAACGAATCGGCGGCTCCATTGCCTCAGCGCTACTGGGTATGATGAAAGGCGCCGATATTCTGCGCGTGCACGATGTGGCGGCGACTATAGAGGCGGTAAAAGTATTCAAAGCGATAAACGGGGCGAATTGAGATGGAACTATTTCATTTTGGATTTCTGACCTTTCGGTTGATAGACCTGCTCGATATTATAATTGTCTCTCTGATTATTTATCAATTGCTGGCGCTTATGAAAGGGACACGGGCGGCTCAGATGGTCACCGGCCTGGTCCTTATTTTTGTAGTCGCCTTTATCGCTTTCTGGTTTCAACTGGAGGGGCTGTCGTGGCTTTTCTCCAACCTGGCTACCATCGGTTTTATCATTCTGGTGGTTGTCTTCCAGCCGGAACTGCGCTCGGCTTTAGCGCATATGGGACACTCCCGTTTCATCCGCTATCTTTTTCGGGTGGAGGAACAGAAATCGGTGGAAGAGGTTACCCGCGCGGTGATTCGCCTCTCGGAGCTGCGCTACGGCGGATTAATAGTGTTTGAGCGCGGAGTGGGACTCCGGAATTACATCGAAACCGGCAAGGAATTGAATGCCCAGATATCGGCAGAAGTGATATCCACCCTGTTTACCCCTTATACCCCCCTTCATGATGGCGCCATTATTTTGACCGGTGACGTAATTGCCGCGGCGGCCTGCACTCTCCCCCTGTCACAGAACCCACAGTATCGCAAATTGTACGGGATGCGGCACAAAGCGGCTATCGGTGTAACGGAAGTTTCCGATGCCGTGGCGGTGGTGGTTTCGGAGGAAACCGGCGCGATATCTATTACTTTTGACGGGCAGATGGAGCAGGATATTGACCGCGCCGAGTTCAAACAGAAACTGGCTCAATATATAAAGCGATAATTTTTCAATTTGAGAGCGGGGCTTATCTTGGTTACCGGCTATCTTTTTCTTATATTGCCGCCGAATTGCTCTTATTGAGAGAACTATGTTTATTGATTACGCCGAAATTGAGGTAAGCGCCGGGCATGGCGGACCGGGGGCGATATCTTTTCGTCATGAGAAATATGTCCCCAAGGGGGGGCCTGATGGCGGCAATGGCGGCCGCGGCGGAAATGTCATTTTCAGAGCCGACAGCAATCTGGCGACCCTTCTTGATTTCAGATACAAAAAAGTTTATAGGGCGGAAAACGGGCAGCCGGGACAGGGGGGTTTAAAGACCGGTCGTGACGGCGAAGATATCGTAATTCGCGTGCCGGTCGGCACCATGATTAGCAACCTTGAGACCGGTCAACCGGTAGCGGACCTGAGTCAGGAAGGGAAAGAGGTTCTGGTCGCCCGGGGAGGAATTGGCGGCCGTGGCAACGCCCAGTTTAAATCATCTGTCAACCAGGCGCCGCGACATGCCGATAAAGGGCGCCCCGGTGAAACGGTTAAAATAGCCCTGGAACTAAAGCTCTTAGCCGATGTGGGATTGGTGGGGCTGCCCAATGCCGGCAAATCGACCCTGCTGTCGCGCTTATCGGACGCCCGCCCCAAAATCGCCGATTATCCTTTTACGACACTGGTGCCAAATCTGGGCATTGTTCGTCTGCGCGAATTTAAGTCCTTTGTCCTTGCCGATATTCCCGGTATTATCGAAGGCGCCGCCGAAGGGAAAGGGCTTGGCATTCAATTTCTGAAGCATATACAGAGGACGCGGGTCATTATTTACCTGATTGATATATTCACAGCTGATGACATCGACAAGACGCTGGAGATTTTGAAAAATGAATTGTACCAATTTGACCGGGAGCTTCTCAAGAGACCTCATTTGGTTGTATTGAACAAGATTGACCTGATGGACCCGAAAAGATTAAAGGCGATTTCAAAGAAAGTCTCACCCGATTATATTTTCTGCTCGGCGCAGTCCGGCGCCGGCATAAAGAAGCTTCTGAATAGAATAGAACATGAGCTTGACCGACAGCGATAGAAAAGAGAAATTAGCGGAGCTGATTAACTTATCCTTGATTCCGGGCATTGGGCCCTCCCGGTTCTATCAACTGGTGAGCGCTTTCAGCTCGATTTCCGAAGTACTGAAGGCATCAGAATCGACTCTGGCGACTTTACCCGGTTTCGGCGCGGAAATTTCGCGGCGCATAAGAGATGGCCAGAACCGGCAAAACGCCCAGAAAATCGTCGACGAGATAGAGAAACTGGGATGGCGGTATTATCTGTATGATGATTCCGATTATCCCTCTCCCCTCAAAGAAATACCGGACCGTCCGCCGTACCTGTTTTATCTGGGCGAATATCGCGAAACGGACAATCTCGCCATAGCGATTGTAGGCTCGCGCTCTACGTCGGAGGAGGGACGTCTATTCGCCGAAAATCTCGCCGGCACTCTCGCCGAGAACGGCGTGACGGTAATTTCGGGGATGGCTCGCGGCACCGATATTTCGGCGCACCGGGGGGCGCTGAATGCCGGCGGACGGACCATTGCGGTCTTCGGCTGTTCGCTGGAGACTATCTATCCGCCTGAAGGGAGAGAACTGGCTAAGAAGATAATCGAGAAGGGAGCTATTTTCTCGGAATATCTGCCCGGCACGGTTCCTTTTGGACCTAATTTCCCCAAGCGGAACCGGATAATATCGGGGCTATCTCAAGGGGTGGTCATAATAGAAGCGGCGGAGCGCTCCGGGGCGCTTTCGACTGCCGGGCATGCCCTGTCGCAGAACCGCGAAGTTTTCGCCGTTCCCGGTTCACCGCGACTGGAAACAAGCAAAGGGACTAACCGATTGATTAAAGAAGGCGCCAAACTCCTGACCTCGGTGGAAGATATTTTCGCCGAACTGCCGCGACTTAAAGGGGAGGTTAAAGCGCAACAGGCAAAACTTGCCGCGGAATTGACGGCAACGGAAGAAAAGGTGATTCAGTTATTTGCCTCGGGACCGGTGCATCTGGACGCGCTCTCGCGCCAGATGAACACTCCCGTTACGGAACTGATGCCGATTCTTCTGGCGCTGGAGCTGAAAGGTTTAATTAGGGAATTGGCGGGGAAAAGATATATATTGAACTGAAATTATGGTGCAGCAGTCGGTAAGAATTGTCAATCGCCTGGGGATGCATGCGCGCCCCTCGGCTATGTTTGTCAGCCATGCCTCCAAATATAAATCGGATGTTTTTGTCGAAAAACAGGGGTTGAAGGTGAACGGCAAATCGATTATGGGGGTGATGATGTTGGCCGCCGAGCAGGGCAGCGAATTGATTATCTATACCGAGGGGGAAGATGAGCAGAGCGCGCTGGAAGACCTGGTCAATCTGGTCAACTCCGGATTTGGCGACCTCAAGGATTTATAATTGAGTTGCTTTTGATTTCAGGTACCGCTATTTTTGAAGAGAACACTGAGAATTAATCCAATGACGATTCAGAAAAAGAGCTTATTGCTAAAAGGAATTCCGGCCTCCGGGGGCTTCGCTTTCGGAGAAGCCCGCATTATATTTAAATGGGTGCAGTCAATCGAGGAACATCTGATACCGGAATCGCAAGTAGATGATGAAATCGAGAAACTGGATAACGCTGTCGATGAGACCCTGGTGGAATTGGAGAAATGGCGTAAGTCAGCCGGGCAGAAAATAGGCGGGCCGGTCGCCAAAATTTTTGATTCGCAGATGATGATTGCCTCCGACCGGGAATTCCTGAAGCGAGTGAAAGAAGAAATCAAGTCCGACCGGAAAAACGCCGAGTATGTTTACAGCCGCCTGATTGAAGAAACTGTCTCTCCTCTTCGGGTTTCGCCTGACCCGTATATGCGTCAGATGGTTTATGATATCGAAGCGGTGTCGCAGCGGATAATCAATCATCTTGCCGGACTGGGGGAACATCAGGAGGCGGTCTTTCCGCCCGACTGCGTATTTGTCGCCAAAGAATTCACGCCGGGCGAGGTGCTCTCGCTCTATGAAAGGAAAGCGGCGGCGATAGTAACCACAGGCGGCAGCGCCGTAACGCATATGGCTTTGATTGCCCGCTCGCTTCTGATACCGACAGTGGTGGGCGTTGAGCAGGCGCATCTAAAGATAAAATCAGGAGACCGGGTGGTGGTTGACGGGGATGAGGGGATAGTCCGGGTCAATCTGCCGGCGGAGGAATGGAGCGAGTTGCGCCGCCGGAAAGCGAAGCTGACCGGACGGCATATCGAGCGGCTGCAGAAACTTCCCCAGTTTCCGCCTCGCACCGCCGACAATAAAGAGATAGAGCTTGCTGCCAATATCGACCTTCCCGGTCCAATTGATGACATTCTGGCGTCGAAAAAAATCGGAGTCGGCTTATATCGCACCGAATTTCTCTACCTTCAGAACGGCAAATTTCCCTCCGAAGACCAGCAGTTTGAAGTTTATGACCGGGTCGCGGCGCGGTATCATCCTAAGGCGGTAGTGATTCGGACGTTCGATCTTGGCTCCGATAAGTATTTTTCTGATGACCGTCAGTTAAAAGAGAGCAATCCGGCTCTGGGCTGGCGCGGGATTAGAGCGGCGCTGGATATGCCAAAGATTTTCCGCGACCAGTTGCGGGCTATATTGAGGGCATCGAAACGGGGCAATATCAGGATTCTTCTGCCGATGATAGCCGACATCGCCGAACTGCGCAAAGCGATGAGTCTTCTGCGGCGCTCCATGGTGGAGCTGCGCAAGGAGAAAATACCGTTTGACCAGGAAATCCAGGTGGGAGTGATGATTGAGGTGCCATCGGCGGCGGTGGCGGCCGAAGCTCTTGCCGAGAGAGTATCTTTCTTTTCAATCGGCTCCAATGACCTGACCCAGTACACTCTTGCCGCCGACCGCGACAATGAGCGCCTGGTCAAGATATTCAATCCCCTCCATCCGGCGGTTCTGCGGCTCATTAAGATGTCTATCGACGCCGCCCGGAATCATAATATTCCAATTGCCGTCTGCGGCGAAATGTCGGGCGACCCGCTCAATATCCCGCTTTTAATCGGGATGGGGATTAATCAATTGTCGATGAATCCTTCCCGCCTATTCAACGCCTGCCAGATAGTTTCCAAGATGCGCTGCGATGACGCCGTCCGGCTGGCGGATGAAGTCCTCAAACTGAAAAATCTGAAGGAAGTCGAAGGACGACTTCTCGATTATAATATGTCCTTACAATAATGAGCAGGGAGTGCCATGGAAGCGCTTAATGATGTCCGAAAAATGAAGGAACTTGACCCCCAGGGGATGTATGATAAAATTTATCGCTTCCCGGAGCAGATTGAGCAGGCGATGCAAATCGGGAAGGCAATAAAGATTGATAAGAAGAAATTCGCAGGTATCAGGAATCTGATTGTCGCGGGAATGGGCGGCTCCGCTATTGGGGGTGACCTGGTCCGCTCTTACGTACAGGGGTCATTCAAGATTCCCTTTTATATCTGCCGGCATTATCGTCTCCCTGCTTTCGTCAGCAATAAGTCGCTGGTGGTGATTTCGTCGTACTCCGGAAATACCGAAGAGACTCTATCGGCGATGAGTGAAGCGATGAAAAAGAAAGCCAAAATCGCCTGTATCACCTCCGGGGGAAAAGTGGCGGAGATAGCCCGCAAGAAAAAGTACCCGCTGGTGGAACTGCCGAAAGGATACCCGCCCCGCTCGGCGCTGGGCTACTCATTTGTGCCGCTGCTTTTTCTTCTGGCGAAATTGGGCCTTACGGGTAAAGTTGACAGCGACATCGAGGAACTGGCGATGGGGCTGAAGGCGTATCGCGACCGTTACGCCGCCGAAGTAGATATCGACAAGAACCCGGCCAAGGCGCTGGCATTGAAACTGCATAATCGCATCCCTGTCATCTATTCGGGACCGGAGTTGACCGATGCTGTCGGCACCCGCTGGAAAGGGCAAATCTGCGAAAACGCCAAATGTCTCGCTTTTAATAACCAGTTCGCGGAGTTTAACCACAATGAACTGGTCGGATGGAATGTCATTGAGCCGTACCGGGAAAAACTGATAGTTGTCTATCTTCGAGACAATGACGACCATGACCGGATAAAGCGCCGGATGGAAATTGTCCGTCTGATAATCGAAAAAACCGAGGTTGAGGTAGTCGATATATTTTCACACGGCGATTTCACGCTGGGAAGGCTTTTCTCGCTGATTCAGCTGGGGGATTTTATGTCTTTCTATCTGGCCGTCTTGAACAATGTTGACCCGACACCGGTGAAGGTGATTGACTTTCTGAAGGCGGAATTAGAGAAGTAGAGACGCTTTACCGAAGCGCTATTACGACGGCGCTCTCAACGAAGGCAGAAGGCTTCCACGAGGTTGAGACCGTTTTTCAGGACTTCATATTGGGGGATAAGTCTCTCTTCCAGCAAAACGCCGCCGAAACCATAGAAGCGGATATTCAGGTCATAGATTCCGGGGGGAAGTTCAAAATCGGCCGCATATATTTTTCCCGGAAGCATCCGGCAGCAACGCAAATCGGCATTCTCAGTAATATCAGAGGCGACATCAATAGCCGCCTTCTTGAGCCATCCCCCCAGACCGCCGGTGTCAGCCTTTTTCTTCATTTTGTGCGTTGCCAATCCTTTGGTGACGGCGCGAGCGATGGTGCGAAGATAAATCAGCGACTTTTTGGCTTCAAAGGTCTCTTGCGCCACCCGCCCTACATCTTCCAGCAGGTGCAGTTCGCCTAATACACGGTCATTAGCCAAGACCTCGATTCTCTCTATAGAAGAGGGTCTCGAGACAATCTCCGGAATGGAGAACTTAAAATAGTAATCTTCACCTATCGGCGCCGGGATATGGCCATACTCGGTTTCCTGCCGCTCCGGGTCGGTGTAGAAAACCTGAATCAGGTCGAGGTCCTTGTCGGTTCGAAGTCGCAGCGCCAATTCTTCTTTAACAGGCGACAGCCCGGTCAACCCGACGATGCTCAATAATCCTTGCTTTGAGTGATACTGCACGGGAGGGGGCGCGTGGTTGTAGATATGGGGTTGCTCCAGAAAGGCGTTCTGGAGGAAATCGTAATCGATACGGGCGTCATCCATCTTGCCGGCGGCGGCATACATATGCATGCTCAGGTATCGGGCAAAGGCGGAATTGTTGAAGCGAATCTTCTTTGCCTGATACTCCAGCCTGATTTTAGCCGTGTCGGTATTGAGGCCATCGTTGAATTGACGAGCCGCCTCGTTGTATTTGATTTCCAGCAGATTCAGCTTCTCATTAGCCCGTCGGATTTCAACGAAGGCTCCCTCGCCATCGTTCTTGGCAATGAAGTTCAGCGCTTTGAAAAGATTGGTATAGAGGACTTCATAATCTTCGCCGGCGTATTCCAGGGCATTATCGTTCAGAATCATGGAAAGAGCTGCCCGGGAAATGCTTCTCGTGAAAAGCTCTTCCGCGGCATTTTCAGCGTCAGTCAATCGGCTGATGCTGGAGTCGTATTCTGAAGAATAATGATACCCAAAACCGGCATCGGCATAGTAAAGAAAGCGGTCTTTGCCGTCATATTTCCCCTCCGCCTTAGCCTTTTCCAGCTGTTGCACGGCGGCGGCGTAGTTGCCGTTTTGCAACTCCAGTGCAATCGGGTCATAGAACCCCTTGCGGGTTGCCATGGAGCCGCAACCGTAAAAGCACAAGACAGCCAGGAGCAGGAAAACCGCTCCTGCTCCCGCGGCAACGCGCTTTTTAAAGGCTGGGATTACCACTTGGTTTTGCTGCGTGAAATCTCTTTCTTGATTTTCTTAGTGCCAATCCAGACTTTTTCCATGGTCTCGATATTGACCATCTCCAGGTCGGTCTGGTAGAAGACAACCCGAACGCCCTCGACTTCATCGACGATGCTCTTAATACCGCCGAGAAGAATGAAATCGGCGCCGGTCTCGGCGCGAATCTGTTTCATTGTCTCCGGAGAGGCAAATTCCTGCTGGTCAAAACGTTCCTCGCGAATTTCCTGTTTCTGGTCGCGGCTGGCGACAAACCGAACCTGACCGCTGTTGATTAACTCTCTCTCAAAATCAGTGGTGAAGACTTCCGTATCGATATGCTCGCTGCTGTTGTTGCGAATGGTGCCGACGGTCACCACCGGCTTGGTTCCTTTTGCCGCCGCAAATTCGGTCAGCCAGGGGCGCGACACACAATCGCGAATCATCTCCTCGGCAACCAGACGGGCATCAGTATCATTCCATTTCCCGCTCAGGTCGGTAACTGTCCCCGGCTCGATGCGATAGACCTTTTTAGAGGAGCCGCATCCCGCCACCAGTACTGCCAACAGGAGGACTAAGAGAATCTTTTTCACTTTTACTCCTTTCATATTGCTTAGCTTTTTGTGACCTGCAATGAAACCAAACTTCATAGATTTCAACCTATTGCGCAACTGTTTTTTATCTTATCGGCTGTTTTGCCCTGTTGTCTGAGACCAAACCTATTGACTTGGAGAAGGGCAATTATATATTCATCTGCGTATGAAGAAATTCCATCATGTCAGGTCGTCTCCGGCGCGACTTTTGATTGGAATGGCGCCGGTTGTCCTGTCCCGATACCGTCCCAAAGATTCCTCTGGGCTTCAGGATGAATGAGATTTCGGTCTAATCCTGAAGTGAAGAATCCATAATTGACCAGATTTGGTGAGAGGAAAATATGACTGTTGTATTAAATGGCAGCGGACTGACCGTTGAAAAACTGACCTCAATTGCCCGAAATAATGAAGAAGTCCGGCTGGCTCCGGAAGCGCAGGAGCGGATAAAGCGGTGCCGGGCTATGCTCGAGAAGAAAATAGAAGCCCGCGAGATAATGTATGGCATAAATACCGGTATCGGGGAGTTCTCCGAGGTAGTTCTGACTGATGACCAGGTCCAGGATTTTCAGAAATATCTGATATATAACCATGCTGCCGGAATCGGCGACCCGGCGCCGATAGAATATGTCCGGGGGGCGCTGGCATCGAGAATAAACGTACACGCCAAGGGGCATTCCGGTATCCGTCCCGAAATCACCCTGACCATGGTGGAGATGCTAAACCGGGGGGTGACTCCTTATGTCTGCCAGAAAGGCTCGGTGGGAGCCTGTGGCGACCTGGCTCCGATGGCACAGATGGCGCTGCTGATGATGGGCGAAGGGAAAGCGTACTATAGAGGGGAGCTTCTGGACGGCAAAGCAGCGAGGTAAAGAGCCGGAATACCGGTTCCGGGGCTTAAAGCGCGCGACGGGCTGGGCTTTATAAACGGCTCTAATATGCTGACGGCGATGAGCGCTATCTTTCTGGTCGATGCCAATAACTGGCTCAAACAGGCGGAGATTGCCACCGCTATGTCGCTGGAGGCGCTGAAGGCGAACATGAAGCCATACCATCCGAAAATTCATGAAGTGCGCGGCTTTTCCGGGGCAATGCGCACCGCTCGGGCGATTCGTAAATGTATCGAAGGGGGCGACCTGGCGGAAGGAAAAATTAAGAGCAAAGTACAGGACGCCTATTCGATGCGCTCCACTCCCCAGGTTATCGGGGCGGCACACGATGCCCTGGCGTATGCCCGCTCCCAGGTGGAAATTGAGCTCAACGGGGTGGGCGATAATCCGATATTCTTCGCCGATGAAAACCTGCAGCTCTCCGGCGCCAATTTCCAGGGAACGCCGGTTTCTCTGCCGATGGATATGGCGGGAGCGGCTATCACTATGGTTTCCGTTCTCTCCGAAAGACGGATGAATCGCTTAAATAATCCGGCGCTCAGTGTCGGTCTGCCGCCGTTTTTGACAAAGGGAGCCGGTATGTTTTCCGGCTTGATGCTGAGCCAATATACGGCCGATTCGTTAATAGTTGAGCAGAGGATTCTCTCAATGCCGGCTTCAATTCAATCAATTCCAGCGGCCGCCGACCAGGAAGATTTTGTTTCGATGGGAATGAATACCGCTATAAAAAACTTTCAGATTCTGGATAATGGTTATGGGGTTCTGGGGATTGAGATGATGGCGGCGGCCCAGGCGCTGGACCTTCGGGATTACAATTTCGGCAAAGGCACGACTAAGGCGAAGGAAGTGATTCGGCGCCATGTCGACTTCCTGGATATTGACCGTCCCCTCTATCCCGACCATACCAGAATGAAAGAGCTGGTGAAGTCAGGTGAGATTTTGCGCGAAGTGGAGGCGGCTATCGGACCGCTAAGTTAGAAATCAGAAAATTGCTTTAATCAAAGAAGGCGGCGCAATGCCGCCTTTATTTTTGAACCGCCGGGATGAACAGTGCCTATTTTTTCGATGTAAACAGTATTACCAGCCCGACGAGGAAGAAAGCGGCATTGATGCTCCATGCCGCGACATCGGGGGAGAGTTTCTCGTTGTAGCCGAAAGATTGTGTCAACTTGAAGGCAACAAAGTAAAGAAGGGCAATACCGGCGCCCAGGGCAAAAGAGACGGCGATTCCCCCCCGTTTCGGATTAGAGGCAATCGGGACACATATTAAGATGACTATAAACGATGAAAAAGGAAAGGCCAGCTTGATTTTAAGGTCGACCAGTTCGCGCCGATACGGTCCGCCGGTCCGTTTCATTAATCCTATATACCGCTCCAGTTCCCGGTACCCCATATCTTCCGGTTTTCCCAGCGGCACCTCGAAATCGGACGGTTTATCCTGAATGTAGGCGGCCGAGAGCGAATCGAAGGTAAAATACGCTTCCGAACTGTCGCCAAAGACTCTTCGGACGCCGTCATAAAGCATCCAGTTATTCTCAGTATATCGGATTTTTTTGGCGGTGATAAATTCCGTCAGCCGGTTTTCAACCGAGCGGTACAGTTTGATTTCAGCACCTTCACGGGCGGCGACATTATAAGTATTAATGATGAAAAAAAGGTCCTTGCTGACTTGACGATAAATGTTGCGGGAGGTTTCGCGCGAATCGCGGGGGCGTTTTTTGATGGTGTATTCTTTCATCTCCACCCGTCTCTTATTCGGCTCGGGGAAGATAAACTCGTTATAATAGATATGCCCAAGACTCAGAAGAAAAGAGAATATGAGAAGCGGCGCCGCAATGCGATAGAGCGACAAGCCGCTGGTCTTCATTGCCAGAATCTCGTTGCGGCGAGCCAGAATTCCGATGGAAATCAGCGCCGCCAGCAGTACAAAAACAGGAAGGAACGACTTGAGAATCCAACCGGCAAAGTAGGCGTAATAGGTGACAACTTCCAGCAGCGGCACCCGGTTGTCGATAAAATCGCGCAGTTCCTCAATCATATTGATAATGACAATCAGAATGCCGAAAGCAAAAGCAACTAACAGCAGGGCGGCAATAAAATGACGGAGGAGATAGCGGTCAACGACTTTGAGCATTTCATCTCCGGAAAAAAGCGAATAAGGGACGCTCGGTAATGACTTTTATCAGAAGATAGAGACCAATTCCCCCCACCAGGATATTGGCTGACCACATCGCCCAGAACGGTGAAATATAGCCCCGGTCAGAGAGGTCTTCCCCCCCGATCAAAAATGCCCAATAGACGGTGAAAAGCAGAAGCGAAATGGTCACGGCGACTCCCATCCCCCCTCTGCGCGACAGAATTCCCAGGGGCGCGCCTATCAAGATAAAGGCAAATGACGCCGCCGGTATGGAGTATTTTTTATAAATCTCAATCTGGTATTTGTGCACCGTCTTCTTTTGCTCGTTAATCTGCTCCCCTTCCCGCTTCAGTTTCAGGTAAAGACTTTGCATATCGACTTTAAGGAGGGTTAATGCCGCCGAATCGGTAAGAGTTGAATCGTATGGATACTTTAAAGAATCGGAGAACAGGAAACTCAACTTATTCTCAATGCTTTTCTCGGTTCGCTGACGAAAGGGCATAATGGCGCTGTCAGCCCTCACTACCACTTCCTTCATCTGAGCAATATTCATCTCCCGGTCGGTGCGGAAGGTCGATTCCGACCGGCGCAGTTCTGAGCCTACCCCGCCGACATTAATCACCTGCTCTTTGAAATCGACCTTGCGGTAATTGGAGGGTTCGCGGGCATCCAGCATATGCAGTTCGCCGTTGTAAAGCGTGAATTGCACAGTCTGCCCGTTGTCGATGAATTTCATTAATCCCGATTCAGCCACAATAAGGCGCGGCTGCCGGGGGTCTTTGGAGTCGGTGATGCGCACCCCTTCGACTTCGGAAGTGGTGTGGTTTATCTTGTTAATGAGAATAATGTACCCGGAGACATCGGTGATGAAGACGCCCGGTCTGAAGGTCAGGGTGGGGCGCATGGAGCGGATGTCGCCGGTCAGCACCCGTGCCCGGTGATTCCAGTCAGGCAGGACTTTGTCGTTAAATTCAATCATGGCGGCGGTCAGAAGCGCCGCCGCAATCATGAGCGGCGTGAGAACCCGTATTAAATTTATGCCGGAGGTCTTAATAGCGATGATTTCTGAATCGGAAGTGAGCCGCCCGAAAGCCAGAAGCGTCGCCACCAGCACTGCCATTGGCACCGAAAGGGCAATCATCCAGGCAAGGTTGAGAAAAATCAACTCAAACACCACCCCGGCCGATATATTCTTATCAATGACCATTTCCACAATCTTGGGAATGGTTTCCAGCACCAGAACAAACGTAATAATGAAGACCGAAAAGAAGAAGGGCGGGATATGCTCGATCAGGATATACCGATTCAGGATTTTAATCATACTGCACAATATAAATTTTCAACCGTCGGGGTAAAAGAAAAATCGCTTTCCCTTCCCAACGATTCTCTTTATTTTACAGTCTGGGATATGCCCCGAGCCTATTTATGATAAAAGATTTTGTTCTCAATGATACCGTCACCGCCTATCTCAGCATCCGTAAGGCGGAGTTGAAGGAATATTCCGGGAATAACTTTATGACCTTTGAGTTTGGCGATGCCTCGGGACGAATCGCGGGTGTCTGGTGGGAACCGGAACTTCCGGCGCTGGAAGAGCTGAAAGAGGGGGAAGTGGTCAAAATCAAAGGGGTCGTCGGCGACTATCGGGGTAAACCGCAGCTGAAAGTGGTCAAAATCCGGTTGGCAAAGAGCGAGGAATATGATTTGGCGCAGATACTCCCCCGCTCCCGATTTTCCGAAGAGGAACTGCGGGGGAAAGTTCTCGCTCTCAGCGAAAGGGTGGAGAAGGGGCATCTGCGCAAGTTGCTCGACAGTTTTTGGAATGATGAGCCGTTTTTTAAAGCCTATCTGACCGCCGCAGCCGGCAAACTCTGGCATCATGCCCATATCGGCGGTCTTGCCGAGCATTCTGTCAATGTCGCCGAACTCTGCCTCGATATCTCCCTGCGCTATCCCCGCCTTGATAAAGACCTGCTCATCTGCGGCGGGTTGTTTCACGATATGGGGAAAATATCGCAGTACAAGATTACGTCATTTATTGACTATTCCGATGAAGGGCGATTGATAGGACATATCTGCTGGGCGGACCATATAGTGGCGCGGCGCGCCGAGCAGATAGAGTCCTTTCCGCCCAACCTGCTGATGCGCCTGCGCCATATGATTCTTTCACATCAGGGGTTGCTTGAATATGCCTCACCGGTGGTGCCGCAGATTCCGGAAGCCTTCATCCTGTTTTACGCCGACGAAATCGATTCCAAGATGGGCGCGATTGAGCGTATCCGCGAAAAGAGCGACACCGGCTGGTCGGAATATGTGAAACTCCTTGACCGTTTCATCTACTTTGGCGAATGAAGACCGGTTGACCTGCCGCAAATATTCGGGTTATCAAAAAAAATACTTGCCAAATAATTTAAGAAGTCGATAAAATTGACGAAAATCTTTTATAAGAAAGATTTTGAGTCGACAACCGAAGATTCTGCGAAAGACTCTTCGACCCCGATCCGCCTGAGGGTGGGTCACAAAAAGCCGACACCGTTTTACGGGAGGTAAAACAATGGCAGGGAAAACCCCGACCAAGAAAGAAAAGAAGAAACCCAAAAAGAGCGGCAAGAAATAACCGCCACGGATTTTCTTTTCGATGCTATAGAGGCCCCCATATGCGGGGCTTCTTTTTTTAAGGGTGCATCATATTCAACGGCGCAAAAACCATTTGGCGGCGGCGGGAATTTGTGTATATTAACGCCCTATGGAGGAAAAATTCATCTGGGCTCCCTGGCGGTCGGAATATATTCTTGGCAAGAAAGAAAAAGGTTGCATCTTCTGCAACCGCATTCGTCGCCGGCAGGACAGCCGGGATTTGATTGTCTATCGCGGCAAGAGAATATTTGTCATAATGAATAAGTTCCCGTACAACTCCGGTCATGTTATGGTCGTCCCCAAGCGGCATATCAAATCGCTGGAAAGCATGACGGCGGAGGAATCGACGGAATTTTTGGAACTGGTCAAATTGACGACGCGGGTGCTCCGTCTCACACTCAATCCGCAGTCGTTTAATTTAGGAATGAACCTGGGGCGTGGCTCGGGGGCCGGGGTGCCCGGGCATATTCATATGCATATAGTTCCCCGCTGGAACGAAGACACCAGCTTCATGCCGGTGATAAGCAAAACCAGGGTGGTATCATTCGATCTGGGAATGATATATGACATGCTGAGAAAAGGATTCGATTCGGTATGCCCCGAACAAAAATCCCGACCAAAGCGGAACTAATACAATTACAAAGACTCTATAAGACCGATGAGAAAATCGCCGAGCGACTCGGCGGTGTCACGGCGCATCTGGTTGCCTACTGGCGGCGCAAAAAGAATGTCCCGCGGAATACGTTTCCGAAGTTTTCGGAGCGTGAAGTGCGCGACCTCTGGGAGCGCTTCGGGGATGATTACCGCTGCGGCCTGGAAATCGGCATTTCCAAGGCGGCTTTCTACAACTGGCGACGCAAATATAATATCCTGGAGAAACCGGCTTTTCTAAAACTGGAGCAGCTGGAGCTGAATCTTGATGATTCCGGCCGCGCCGCCATCCGCCGCGCCAACTACGGTCGACAGACTATCTCCCAGAAAATCCTGGCGGAAAAGGCGGAAAAAGCGAAAGTGGAGCCGGGCGAAACAGTCTCGATTGAACCGGACCTGGCAATCTGTGACGATAACTCATCTACCGTTGTAAAGCAGTTTCGGGAGCTCGGGGTGAATTTTGTCTGGAATCCGGGGCGGGTAATTATAGTCCTGAATGAGACCGGCGCCGACATCACCGCGGAAAGAGCGGCTGACTATTTTGCCGTACGCGAATTTGCCCGTCGGCAGAATATCAAGCATTTTTTCGATTCCCGGGAGGGGGCGTGTCACCAGATTATTCTGGAGCGGGGCCAGGTCCTTCCGGGCCAGTTTGCGGCCGGCTCCGAGCAGTTCGCAGTTGCCCATGGCGCTATTGGCTCATTTGCATTCAATATTGGTATCGCCCATATGGCTAACCTCTGGGCTAAGGGAAAAGTCTCCCTTAGTACCCCCCGGACGGTGAAAGTGGTCATGAACGGCAAGATGCAAGAGGGCGTGACGGCGCAGGATATCGCGCTCTGGTTCGTCGCCAACGCCAAGAATGGCGCCTGGCAGGGACAGGCGATTGAATTTTATGGTTCAACCGTCCCGATGCTGTCGATGTCGGACCGATTTAATCTGGCGCATCAATCGGCAACCCTGGGGGTGCATTCGGCAATCTTCCCTTTTGACGCTGTGACTCGACGATTCTTGCACGGACGGACCAAGATGCCGTATCGACCGGCACTTGCCGACAAGGATGCGGTTTATGCTGATGAACTGGAACTGACGGCGACGACCTTAACGCCGCAAATTGCCCGTGTCTTCGGTTCGGGAAAAGTAATGCCAGTGGAAGAGTTATTGGGGACATCGGTTCAAAAGATAATTCTCGGTTCCTGCGCCAACGGACGGTTTGACGATTTGAAACTGGCGGCGGACATTATTAAGGGGAAGAAAATTCATCCCGATGTTCGGTTCTATGTGCTGCCGGGGTCTCGCTCGGTTTACCTGGAAGCGCTCAAAAAGGGATTAATTCGCGCCTTTATCGAGGCGGGCGCTATTGTCATGAATCCTGGGGCGCTTCATCCGCCCCTCGATAATTTTGGGTTTATTGCCGGAGGTGAGAGATGCCTGGCGTCGTCATATTTGTCGGCATCACCAAAGGCAGAAGCTGATTCAGGGGAGTTGCTGGTGGCATCGCCGGCGACCTGCGCCGCCAGCGCTCTTAAAGGCGAGATAGTGCATCCCGCCTCTGTCGTCAAATGACGACTGCATTCCAAACTTCAATAACTGCCCTCTAATCCTTCATCGACTGCAGGAACTGCTTGTTGTTCTTGGTTTTCCTCATACGGTCGAGAAGGAACTCCATCGCTTCGATAGGGTTCATCTCAGCCAGGAATTTCCGCAGAATCCAGACCTTTTGAAGAACATCCGGCTGAAGCAGCAGCTCTTCCTTACGGGTGGAACTGCGGTTCAGGTCCATGGCGGGGAAGATTCGTCTATCAGAGAGCCTGCGGTCAAGCACCATTTCCAGGTTGCCGGTGCCTTTGAATTCTTCGAATATTACCTCGTCCATACGGGAGCCGGTTTCTATCAAGGCGGTGCCGATGATAGTCAGGGAACCGCCTTCCTCGATATTACGGGCGGCGCCAAAGAACCGTTTCGGTTTATGCAGAGCGTTGCTGTCCACGCCTCCGGAGAGGATTTTGCCGGAATGGGGCACCACGGCGTTATGTGCCCGCGCCAGACGGGTGATACTGTCAAGCAGAATCACCACATCATGCCGGTGCTCAACCAGCCGCTTGGCTTTTTCCAGCACCATATCGGCGACCTGCACATGCCGCTCCGCCGGCTCATCAAAAGTCGAGGAAATCACTTCGCCTCTGACCGAGCGACGCATATCGGTAACTTCTTCGGGACGCTCATCAATCAGCAGAACGATTAGTTTGACCTCGGGATGATTGGTGGTGATGGAATTGGCGATTTTCTGCAGAATCATCGTCTTCCCCGCCTTAGGCGGCGAAGTAATCAGGGCGCGCTGCCCCTTGCCGATAGGGGTCATCAGGTCCATTATCCTCGTGGTCAGCTCATCGGGATTGACCTCGAGAGTGAACGGAACATTGGGATATAAGGGGGTAAGATTGTCAAACAGGGTTTTGTGTTTGGCGACATCGGGGTCTTCAAAATTTATCGCCTCAATCTTCAGAAGCGCAAAATACCGCTCATTATCCTTGGGGGGACGAACCTGTCCGGAAATAGTATCGCCGGTACGGAGGTCAAATCTCTTAATCTGCGAGGGAGAGACATAAATATCATCCGGACCCGGAAGATAGTTATAGTCCGGGGAGCGCAGGAAGCCGTATCCCTCCGAGAGGATTTCGAGCACCCCTTCGGCAAAAATCATCCCCTCTTCTTTTGCCGAGGTGGCTTCCATCACTTTGTAAATCAGTTCCGATTTGCGCAGTCCGGAGACGCCGGGGATTTCTAAAGACTCGGCGATTTCCAGAAGCTCCGCAATAGTCTTGTTTTTAAGGTCTGTGCTTTCCATAACATACCTTATAAGTTAAAAAATTGAATTTTCAGATTTTTACAAATATCAATCGGGGGCTATTCAGCTAATTTCTTCCACGGGAGCGTCTCCCCACAGTCGCTCCAGAGCGTAAAAATCACGGGCAGATTTCTGAAAGATATGCACGACCACATCAACATAATCCAGCAGAATCCATTTGCCTCCTTTGGTCCCTTCGCGATGCCACGGTCTGACGCCTTTTTCGAGGAGACCCTCATCAACGGCGTCGGCGATAGCCTGCACATGGACATCCACATCGCCGGTAATAATTACAAAATAATCACAAACCGAAGTGAGGTTCTTGAGTTTGAGGATTTTTACGTCGTAACCTTTTTTGGTGAGAGCAAGCTTTCCTGCTGTGCGTGCGATAGACAAGGCCGTTAACTTCAAGTTCCTGTCTAAATTCTCCTATTTTGAAGGTTTGAAGACCGTCACGTAGTCCGTACCCAATACCAGGGTTACATCTATGCTGCGATAGTTGTTTTCAATCGGTTCATAAACGATATTGTCGGCGTCAAGCCCCAGCGCCCGCGCCAGACTGACGGCTTTGCCAAGTTCCGGCGAGCGCGATATAAGAAAGCATTTCCTAACGTCATAGGCTTTAAAGTCATACACCTCGACCACATCGACATCCAGCGGCGGCTGTACCAGGCTGGATATCGCCCTGGCAACCGCATTAGCGGCGCCCTGAACACCGCAACCGTTGAGCAGCTGCACCCGGATCGTTTCCACCGGTATGTCAACCGTCTTGGAGACCCCGTTGGATATCTTCAAGGCGAAACTTGCCCCATAAATGATCACAAGGGCAAAAACCGCCAGAATTATCAGTTCCAAGAGACGAGAATGCTTTTTCGGGCGGGCGCTTCGTCTCTTGATTTTTCTATTCGAAGAATGGCTGCTTATCATTTTTTAAAGGATGTATGCCACGCCGGGTCAGCGTCCATACCTCCAGCGGTAATCGTAAGGTGAATAAGGGTAGTAGTAGCTGCCAGGGTAGGATTGGACTCCCACCGACAGATGGAATTCTTCGGAAGGATGGTAATCGAGCCTGAGACCGGGAAGAAAGGCGGCATCGGTGCTGATATTCCGGTTAAAGAAACTGCCGGGATTGTGAAGGACTCCCAAACTCAGGTCCAACGACAAAGCCGACGAAAATTCATAGAATAAGGAGCCGGTATATAGTCCCGCGGTGCCGCTGGCGCCCCCGCCGGAAAAATAACTGAGGGAATAGGAATGGCTCCATTTTATGCGAGATAAGTCTATAAGAGAAAACGGCTTATCGGCAGGCTTGAGACCCAGATAGTCCTTGTCGGAGGTCTTCAACCTGGCTTCATCAATAAACTGAGCCGATAGGGAACCGGCTAAGATTATGAATACCAATGTAATAAAAAGCGTTCTCATTCTTCTTTACTCCCCCGCAAGTCCGCAGGCTATAATTGAAATTATCAAGTTTTAAAATTTTGTCAATCTATTTTTACGTAATTAAATATCGACCAAATCCTGCATTCAGGTTAGTCTATATATTAATACAGTCGGCGGGGCTGAATAGTTTAACTCTTTCGGGAATTATATGCCATTTCCAGCGCCTTTAATTCCTCGGGGGAGTTCACTCCTTCCACTTCAAAGGGGTCATCGATGCGGAACACCCGGCATGGTTTGCCGGCGTCTTGGAGGATTTTGATTGTATCGGTTATATAATATTCTCGCTGCGCGTTATTGTCATCGAGGAAGCCAAGTGACCAGAACAGTTCCGCGGAGTTGAAGCAGAAGACTCCGGAATTGATTTCCCGAATTTTCAAAATCTCCGGGGTGGCATCCTTTTTCTCAACGATAGCTTCCAGCCGATCGCTATTTCCCACCCGCAGTATCCGTCCGTAATTTTTGGCATCTTCCAGCACCACCGTCATACAGGTGGCGCTAGCGCCGTTTTCATGATGCGCCGCAATCATTGACTCCAGAGTCCTCCGGTCAAGAAAGGGCACATCACCATTAGCGACGACGACACAGCCGGTAAAGTCTTTCAGAACCGGCAGGGCGCATTTGACGGCATCACCGGTACCGCGCTGGTCTTTCTGCCAGACAAACTCCACCGGGAAATCTTTCAGCTCTTCTTTCACCATCTCCCCTTTGTGACCGATAACGACAACAATCTTTTCAAAGGGAAGTTTGGCGAGGGTTTCCAGAAGGTACCGCACCAGGGGTTTGCCATTGATGGTATGCAGGACTTTGGGAAGGTCCGATTTCATCCTCTTTCCCAGACCGGCGGCAAGGATGACAGCCGCAGTTTTAACGCTCATATGGTATTTATGTCAGACGATTTTGTTATGTTTGTCAACTTTGACAAACTTAGGCTGATAGTAGGCGGCTTTTTCGCGGTCCAGCAGGGCATAGGCGATAATTATGATTATATCCCCCACCTTTCCCTTGAGGGCGGCGGCGCCATTCAGGCAGATTACCCCGGAGCCGGCTTTTCCTTCTATGACATAGGTCTCCAGCCGTTCGCCGCTGGTGACATTGGCTATCTGGACTTTCTCAAAAGGAACTATATCGGCCGCCCGCATCAAATCGGAATCAATTGTGATGGAGCCCTCGTAGTTAACGTTGGCTTCGGTTATGGTCGCCCGATGGATTTTCGACTTGCAGATATGAATCAACATCTCTTTTTCACCACTTTCCTAAACTAAACAACTGCAAAATATAATTGTTTCCGGAAAAATGGCAATACCAGAATAAACTCCACCGCTAATTTTCTTGACCTGCCGCGCCTATTTGGATAACTTGAATCAATTAATGACAGCAAATTCATGCCCGAAAAAACTTCTTTGATACGGAGGGGAGATGTTTTGCCCCAAGTGCAGATATGAATATGAAATCGGTCTCTTCGTCTGTCCCGACTGCGGCAGCCGTCTGGTAGAGACTCTTCCGCCTGATGAGGAACCGGAATATACCGAACTGGTCACCGTGCTTACTACCGGGGACGCCGGGCTTCTCGCCCTCGCCAAATCGATACTGAATGATGCCGCCATAGATTTTTATGTCAAGGGGGAATCTGCCAAGGACCTCTTCGCGGCTGGTTTTTATGAGGTGCAGGTCAATCCGGAAAATGAAGAGGAAGCGCTCGGTTTGATGGAAGATATGCTCAAGGGGGGGTATACGCTTGCCGGAGAGGATTATGATGATGAAGATGTGGAGGATGAAGAGGGGAGGTAAGAAACCGCTTTCTTGCGATGTTGCGACTCATTATTGAAATCATTCTTGCGATTAATACGATTACGGCGGGTATTCACTCCGCCTCTGAATTAAGCAGTATGCCACCCAAAACACAGTTTATGGTTCATCTGACAGGGACTCGCGCCGGCTGGCCTGACAATATGACTGCCGAGGAAGAAAAAGTAATGTCGGAGCATTTTGAATATCTCAAAGATTTGACCGCGGCGAAGAAGGTGATTCTTGCCGGACCCTGTTTCGGACTCAGGACCGGAATCATTGTACTGCAGACCGACTCGGAAGAGGAAGCGCGTCAGATAATGGAGCATGAGCCATCAGTGCTTCAAGGGGTGCATAAGTATGAACTTTATCCGATGGTAATATCGCTACTGAGCGACTACCAGTCGCCGTCACGATACCCCAAAGAGATATCGGACAAGGTGCTGAAAAAAGAGGTCGTAATTTCGGCGCCGCGAGCCGAAGTCTGGCGCGCCTGGACGACCACTGACGGCGTTAAGACTTTTATGAGCTCGGAGGCTCAAGTGGAGCTTCGGGTCGGCGGACCGTTTGAAATCTACTTTGTGCCATCAGCGCCGCCCGGCATGCGCGGCTCGGAAGGGTGCCGATTCCTGAGTTTTCTTCCTATGGAATTCCTTTCCTTTGATTGGAATGCCCCGCCCCAGTTCGGGGAGCTGCGGAATCAGCATACCCAGGTGATATTGAGATTTTTTGATCTTCCTCCCGACAGCACGCGGCTCGAGTTTTTTCAGTATGGCTGGGGGCAGGGAGAGAAGTGGGACAGCGTTTACAGCTATTTTGACCGCGCCTGGGGGTATGTTTTGGAGAATTTGAGAAAGCGGTTTGAGACAGGTCCCTTGGATTTTGATACTGAGTAGATTTCGCCACAGTTTGAATGTAAGATCCGAATTGTTCTTCTGCGTCATTAATCAAGGAGGATTCATGAGAATGTGTAAGCTTCTGGCGGCGGTCTCGCTGCTGTTTCTCGCCGGCTGTATCCCTTCGCTGCATCCCCTCTATACCAGAGAAACCCTGACGACCGAACCGCGGCTTATCGGCGAGTGGGTGGAAGATGGAACTGAAAATCTCTGGAAATTCACTCAGGTTGACGAATTTGCGATGGAGCTGGTTTATACCGAGAATAATGAACCGGGGCTGTTTGAAGTTTACGGCGTGAAATTGGGAGAGCATCTCTTTATGGATATCTTCCCCGAAGAGCCAGATTTCAAGAACGGGCTCTATAAAGGCTCTTTTCTGCCGGTACATAATTTCGCGAAACTGGAATTTGCCGGCGACAGCCTGCATATCTATATGCTGGACGCGGAGTATATTAAAAACCAGATAGAGCAGGGGAAAACATCGGTAGCCCACGATGTTTTTGACGACGACATATTGCTCTCAGCGCCTCCCGAAGAGCTCCAGAAGTTTATTCTTCAGTACGCCACCGACAGCAAAGCGTTTTCGGTTGAGATAACCTTACTGAGAAAGAATTAGACACCGCAGTTATCCGGTCTTTTTGAGCGGATATATATATCTTGTCCAGGATGGCGGCAGGGAATTTCCCCCGAGGTTGCCGCCCCCCCCCTAATGTCTTGGATGGCAACATCTTAGACGGCGTCGCAATATGGACAAATAATTCAAGGATTATTCCTCTGAAGCCGAAACTAAGAGTAACAGCCTGGTTATAGTCCAAATTATTGCAAGGGAGGGAACAATGGCAACAAGATATTTTTCCGCGGCTATATTATCAATCCTGCTTCTTTTTCTTCTTTATGCCGCCTGCGGTGACGACAATAAAACTACCACGGGAGGCACCAGCGACCCGGATATGATTGCCAATCATCAGGTAATTGATGATTTTGAGAATATTCCAACCGCGATTATTGACAGCGTCAAAGCCAGTTTTAAAATATTCTATGGGCATACCTCGCACGGCAGCCAGATTATTACCGGAATGAATATTGTGCGCGCAGAGAATCTCTCCCTTGATTTCAACAACGGCGCCGGCACTCTTCAAATTGCCGAATATGGCGATGATTTGGGGCATTTGGGGGATACCTCCTGGGTGGCGCCGACACGGGAGCGGCTGAATCAGAGCAGTTACGGATACAATGTCGTGGTCTGGTCCTGGTGCGGCGGCTGCTCCGACAATACCGAAGAAGGAATTAATATCTACCTGCAGGCAATGAGCGCCCTTGAAGCCGATTATCCGGAGGTAAAATTTATCTATATGACGGGGCATCTTGATGGAACCGGCACTGATGGAAATCTCTACCAGCGCAACAATCAGATACGGGCGTTCTGTCGCGCCAACAACAAACTTCTGTTTGACTTTGCCGATATTGAAAGTTACGACCCGGAAGGAAACTACTATCCTGATGCCAGTGACGCCTGCGAATGGTGCGCCGACTATTATGCCCAGCATCCCTGCCCGGAATGCCCCTCATGCGCCCATTCACACTGCTACAACTGCTATCTCAAAGGGAAGGCATTCTGGTGGTTGCTGGCTCGTATGGCGGGATGGAACGGTTGAGAGCCAGTGAAATAAGTTGCGGATAATGGAAAGGGGTTAATCCCCTTTCCGTTTCCCCCAGGTAATTCCTTTATCGGTAATATAGGCGGTCACTAATTCCGCCGGCGTGATGTCGAAAGCCGGCGAGTAAGTTTGTACGCCGGGCGGCGCGGTCCGCACCCCTCCCCAATTGGTTATTTCATCCGAAGAGCGCTCTTCTATAGGAAT
Source organism: Candidatus Zixiibacteriota bacterium (assembly GCA_040753495.1). Lineage (NCBI taxonomy): Bacteria > Pseudomonadati > Candidatus Zixiibacteriota > Candidatus Zixiibacteriota bacterium. The sequence continues at coordinate 21,771 of JBFMEF010000004.1, read as the reverse complement.
ATCCTCACCGGAACCAATCATCGGGTCAAAAGTAGAGGTCGGGGCGGCAACATAGAATGGCAGGCCATGCTCCTTTGCCAGAACGGCAACGGAATAGGTTCCGATTTTATTGGCAAAATCGCCGTTGGCGGCGATGCGGTCGGCGCCCAGAATGACGCAATCAATCCTCCCCTGCTGCATCAGGAAACCGGCGGTGTTATCGCAAATAAGAGTGACCTCAATTCCTTCCTGCATCAATTCCCAACAAGTCAATCGCGCCCCCTGCAGGAGCGGACGGGTTTCATCGGCGAAGACCTTAATTCTCTTTCCGGCGTCGCGGGCGGCATATATGACGGCCAGCGCTGTGCCGCTTCCTCCGGTAGCGAGGGCGCCGGCGTTGCAGTGGGTCAAGACGGTATCGCCGCCTTTCAGGAGCGCCTGTCCGTGGATGCCAATGGCGCGGCACATGGCTTCATCTTCCGAAAGAATCAGGCTTGCCTCATCCCAGAGAATTCTGCGATACTCGTCGATATTATCCCCGGCATATTGATTGGCTTTATTGAGGGCGCGCTCCACCGCCCAAGCCAGATTGACCGCAGTAGGCCGGGCTGATTTAATCTCGCGAGCGATGTCGATAAGAATTTTTTTCAGACGACTCAAGTCAGTCTTGACCTCCGCCTGGGCGGCAATGGCGAGCGCAAAGGCGCCGGCGATGCCGATAGCAGGGGCGCCACGGACTTCCAGGGTCTTTATCGATTCAATAATATCCCTGTAATCATCATATTCGCTATATCTGACATCCAGTGGCAGCCGCCGCTGGTCAAGAATTTTCAGTTTACTGCCGACCGGTTCTATCGCCTTGAAGCGCATTGTCTATCTCCCCTGATTCTCTTTGTTCATTCCAGCTGTACAGATTTCTTTTTATCTTTCGAGTTGATGTTTTTTCAAATTCCTCCAGTCTTATTTCGAACTGGCACAGACGTTTATAGTCGGCGAGACGGTCATTAACCGCCTCCACTTCTTCTTTTATAATCCGGCGAAGGAGATTGTCATCACTCCCACCTGACATCGCCAGAGGATGATGGGAAATCTGCTCCATATCAGGCAAGATTATGGCGCAGACCTCCTCCCCCATTTTGCCGTTTCGTTTTCGTCCCAGAACCAGCGCCTCCTGAATGTAGGGGGACAGCATCAATTCCGCTTCAATCTCTTCCGGATAAATATTCTTTCCGGCGGCGCTGACAATCAGGTTTTTCTTCCGTCCGGTAATACAAAGATATCCATCGTTCATTCGACCCAGGTCGCCGGTATACAACCATCCCTCACGAATCAGGTCATAAGTAGCCTTAGGGTTGTTCAGGTAGCCCGCAGTAATGTTTTCTCCCTTGACCGCAATCTCCCCTACCCCGTCGCGAGACGGCTCGATGATTCTCACTTCGATATTGGGAAGGGGCGGGCCAACCGAGCCGAATTTAATATTCTGAGGGCGATTTACGGCGACAACCGGAGCGCATTCACTCAAACCATACCCTTCCAGGAAATCGAAACCAATTAGATTGAACCAGCGGGCGATTTCGGCCGGAAGCGGCGCTCCTCCAGAAACGAATAAGCGAATAGAGCTGAGCCCGGCCTGATGTCGCAGTCCTTTGAAAAGCAGCCTTCCGGCTTTCACGCCAAGGTTCCATCCGATATTACTGGCGCCATAGAGGGTTTTCAGAGCCAGTCTCTTGGGGAACGGCAACTCCTCGATTTTTCTGGTAATGCTGAGGTAAATCTTTTCAAACAGCAGCGGCACCGCCACCATGCAGGTTACCCGGTGGCGAGCGATATCATCAAGGATATCGCGCGATTTGAGCGAACGGGCATATGCTATGGTCAAGCCAAGCGAAAGCGGTGTCAGCATGCCGCAGGTTGCTTCAAAGGTATGATGCAGCGGAAGAACCGAGAGAAAGAGGACATCAGGATAAAAATCAAGGGCGGAGACAATCCCCTCCAGGTTCGCCACCAGATTGCGATGGGTCAGCATCACCCCTTTCGGCTCGCCGGTGGTGCCCGAAGTGTAAATCAAGGCTGCTATATCTTTCCCGTCTATATCAGATGCCAGGTAAGGAGGACCCGAGGAAATCGTCAGGAGATTGGGGGTAATAATATCATCGAGACCGATAATTTCCAGGGACTTATTTTCTGCCAGGTTTAACTCCCGCAGAAAGGGGTACCATTTAGCCGTGGTGAAAACAGTCGTAACTCCCGAAGAGCGAATAGTCCTCAATAATTCCTGCTCTTTCCAGGAGGAATCGAGCGGAACCACGGTGCCGCCGGCAGCCAGAACTGCCAGATACGACAACCCCCACTCCGGTCGATTCTCCGACAATATTCCGGCCCGCTCGCCTCTCTTGAATCCCCTGTTCTTAAGATTTCCGGCGGCGCCGGTCACTATCCTCTCAACATCTTTGAACTTAAATTCAGAAGGGGCGCTATTTGGGCTTATAAAAGCGGTTTTCTCCTTATGGGAGCGGCAGCAGTGCAGAATAGTCTCAGGGAGAGTCGGCCCGGGGATAAAGGCGGTCTTGGGGATGGGACGCATGGCATAAATTTATACGGGCGGCGGAAATCTGACAAGCAATTAAATCAAAAATAAAGGGCCATCCCCGGCGGGGATGACCCTCTCGAAACAAAACAGGAGTGAACTTAGTTGGTCAGGGAGATTGACTTCGTCAGCGTAATATTGCCGCGCGGGTCAAGGTCCTGCACTCTCAGGATGACCGAGGTGATAGTGGTATCGGTCGGAGCATTGAACAGGAAGCCGGAGGCTTCGCCGTACATATTAGTTTCCTGAGTGCCGCTGCTGACGGTGCCGCCGCCGGTCACGCTTGCCACCAGGGTGTGGTCACCGAGGGGATTGCCCCAGCGGTCTTTGATGGTGACTGAAAACGGTACCGAGGTCCCGTAATTGACCGTCTGCGGCGCATCCAGAATACACCCTGAATAATATGCCGGTCCAGTCAGGAGAGAACAGACAACCGTGGAATTGACAAAGCCCTTATAGTTGGCGCTGATCAGGTCAATGGCGCCGACACCATTGTCGTTCCCACCGGTAACCGAGTAATCATAATCGAGAATGACTGAGGTCATGAAAGTCCTGACGGTAGAGGCATTGCAGCCATCCTGCACTACGCCGGATGCGACATTGATAAATTCGCTTTCGATATCTATCTCGGTCTGGTCATTGACGAAGTTCATATTAAGGTCGCGCACTTCGACAAAGAAGACCCTGGTGCTCTTTCCGTCGGCATTGATATGTGTCGGGAAAGGATTGACAAACCAGATGTATGCCGGAATCCAGGAATTAATGAAATATCCGGTGTCAGCCAGAGTGCCGCCGTTAGTTTCGGCTATGACTTCCACAATACCGTCGGCGGCAGGGTCATCATATCCGGAAATCCAGACGCTTCCGGCCAAGCCTTCTTCATCCATCGTGCGGGCTTCGTGGGCTTTTATCGTGCCTTCATCGCAAGTGAAATATACCACCGTGGAATCGGCGACAGGATTGTTATATACATCCGAAACCAGCGCGGTAACTGTCACCCGCTTGTTTAACCATCCCCAATACGGAGCGTTGCAGACTTCGGAGCCGACTACGATGTTCGCCGGCGGTCCGGCATGAACCATAATCTGGGTGGCATTGGAAAGAACGGTATCAGAATAGGCTCTAATTCTAATAGTTCCGGATATGGTGCCGGAAGAGATAGGGCAGGTCGCCACACCCATGTTGTTAGTGACAGCGACATAAGGACCATATCCCACAGCGCCGAGATGCTCCCCGCCGCCGGGACCATCAAGTATAACGAATGAAATCTGCAGTCCTTCCGGAACCGGATTGCCGTTGGCGTCATATCCGGTGGCGTATAGGCGTCCCGCTTCGATGCCGCCGGTAGATTTGACGGCAAGGTGAATCGGGTCGCCCATAAGGGAAATACTGGCGATGGAGGCATCGGGAGTCAACTGCAGCTGGGCTTCAGCGTCACCGGTGATACCGTTGTCAGCCACGGTCGCTTTAACATAAACGGTCACCGCTTCGGTGCCGGCGGTATAATTCACTACCGCCTGGCCGCTTCCGCCGGTTACTACCGCTGATGAAGGAATGATGCCGATAGGGTCCCAGCGCCCGTTAGGAATAGCGTCGTAAACCACGGAATCAACGCCGTTGGAGAAATAACCATTGCCGTCAACGTCTACGAATTTTTCTCCCGCCACCAGTTTTACCACGGTGGAATCGGGAGCCGGCTGGAAGGCTTCATCTCTAACGGTAATGGTCACCTGTGAAGTCGCCTGACCATCGGCGAGCAAGAGGGTCGGAGTGACGGCCATATCGATATTTCCGGAGCCGCTTCCCTGCTGCGAGGTCACGCTCAAAGCCACCGAGCGATAGACGGCGGTGGTAAGAGCCGCGGTTATCATCACGGAACCAGACTGCGTGGCGGTAAAGACTGTCGCCACAATGCCATCGGCATCGGTAGTGTCAATAGCCGGGGTGAAATATCCAGCCGCTGCCGGCGAAACGGAAAATGTCACCGCCCGATTGGGCAGCGGGTTGGTGCCATCGGTAATCTCCGCCTCTACGATGGCGGTAGAGCCGACAGTAATAGAGGTCGGGCTGGCGGTGACCCGGGTTACCTGAAGCGCTGATTGGTCGTTGGAATCGCTGGTCGAGGAACTGCAGCCGCCGAGGATGATTCCCAGCAGTACCAGAATGACCGCCAGACGAAGCGTTGCGTCATAAATGCCTTTGCGAAACATTTTGACTCCTGTTTCTTTATGATTAGTGTTAAGTTGTTTACTCTTGGCTGAACGTTTTTACTCTCTTAATATTATCGGAAGAATCGCAATCTCTTTTAGCCACAAAAAAACCCGTCCGGCGGGAACCGGACGGGTTCGATAAATCCCCCATAATTCTTAAGGCGTCGTCTCCGCCAGGTCGTTCTGGACTATGGTCGGGGTGACGAAAATGACCAGGTCGCGATTTTCGACCGAAGTCTGCTTGTAACGGAAAATAGCGCCAATTAGCGGAATATCTTTCAGGATCGGTATGCCGGCTTCGGCTTCGACTTCATCCTGAGTGGTTAGGCCACCTATAACCGCGGTCTGGCCGTTGTTGACAACCACGTTTGTCTCCGCATTATTGGTGTTGATAATAATACCGGAGGGATCCGGCTCCAGAGTGCTTCGCTCCGGTTTCAGATGCATCAGAATCTGGTTTTCGGCGGTTATATGAGGCGTTACGCTCAGGATGGTGCCGACTTCTTCAAACTGAATGACCACATTGCCGGCCTGGTCATACTGCTTTACCGGCACCCGCTGACCCATCTGAATACGGGCTTCTTTGTTGTCGATAGTGGTGATTTCCGGATGGGCTATAATCTTACCTTTACCATTACTGACTATGGCAGAAATGGTGGCATTGATATCCCAGCCTCTCTGTACAGCGGTGACGTTGTACTGGCCAAAGGGGTCGGTGACCCGATCGCCATTCTGTGTAAAAGTCTGAGTAATGGAGCGGGCGTCATTGGGGACATAACTGCCGCCGGCCGACCAATAGATACCCAGCTCATCGGCGTCAGTTGAATAGATTTCCAGAATCTGCGCCGAGATTTTTATCTGGCGGGCAGGGCTGTCGAGCTCTTTTATGAAATTGACTACCCGTTCAATATTCTCAGGAACTTCCTGGAGAATCAAAGAATTGGTGCGGGCGTCAGCGTCAACTTTGCCGCGATCGGTCATGAGCGATTTAACCGATGCCACCAGTTCGTTCGCGGCGGTGTTTGCCAGACGGACGATTTTGACCTCAAGGCGGGTCAATGTTTCCTGTTCCAGCTTGTGTTTTTCTTCCTCCGTCCGCTCTTTGCGATAGTCGGCGGCAGGAAGAACCCGGATATATCCATCATCTTCAAAAACGACCGCCAGGTCATAGGTCTGGCCTATGATTTTGAGCGCCTGGTCCCACATTACGTCACGAAGAGTAATGGTTACGCTTCCCTGAACGGTTGGCGCCACGACCACATTGACCTGCCCGTAATCAGCCAGGAAGCGGATGACGGCGCGGATGTCGGCCGCCTGGAACGACAGGTTTTCAATAGGCACCGAGGGGTCTTTGGAACCGCTCTGCGCCGAGACTGGGGCAACCGTCAGCAAGACCAGTAAAAAGGTCAGAAGCAAGATGCCGGAATGCCAAATCTTTATTCTATTCATATATCTTCCCGCCTTTCCTTAATTTCGACCCAGGTAGAGAGCGATAGTGCGGCTCCACCCGTATTCAAAGAGTTGGAAAAATGCTTTGTCGGAATCTATTCGTTCAACATATCCTTTTTTCACTTTGTCGCCGGCTTTGAGAATATAGCCGTAACCATCGAGGTCTTCCAGGAGCGCACGGTTCTTCCCGCTGGAGGACTCGAGAATGCCAACCAGGCGCGAGGTCTCGACATCAGGGATTCTCTTTTCCTGAGGTCCTTCATTCTGCTTGGTTTCATTAATAAGTGTCTCAAAGGGGTCACGAAACACGCCGGGCGCATATTCTATCACCATTCGCTGCGGGAATTCCGCCACGATGGTCCCTTTCAATTTTGCCGGGAAGTAGCCGTCGCGACGAAACCGTGAAGTCGGCTTCTGCCCGGTAGAGTCTTCCAGCGAGGCTTCCGCCAGGGCGGTCGGGTCTATCGCGGGAAGGTCATCGGGCGATATCTCCTGAACCAGGACGCCGGTATCATGATAGAGGTCCTGGGTTTTTAGAGCTACCTCGGAACCTTTTACAGAGCTGTCGGTGACTTTGGTTTCGGCAGCCGGCAATGGGGCTGTCTGAGGAGTCGGCACTACGACCGATTCCGCCTGCGGAACTGCTTCCGGTTCGACGGCTGCAACAACAGTCGATTCCACTGCGGTCGAAGCCTCCGTTGTTTCTGGAGATACGGCAATCGCCGCGGTCGGTTCGATTTCCGGCTGCAGTACCGGTGATTCAGGCGGAGCTGCCTGGGCTACAACTGGAGAGTACGACTTTGCCATTTCCTCCTCGATAAAGCGCGACTGCTGAGGCCTGCTGTAGCTTCGCTGCGGCATCAGGTTTTCCACTGTCGCCATTTCATTTGGCTCTTCGGGGGATAACTCTTCCTGCGTCACTGTCTCGGTCGGCTCTTTGGCCTCGACCGAAGTCATGGCTTCGACCGCAGGCGTCTGAATCGGAGGATTGTCTTCCGGAGCCGCCGGCTTCTCTATTACCGCCGTCTCGGTCGGCTGGCTGAGCTGCTCTACGGCAACTGCCGGCTCGGTAACACTCTTTTCCACCGGTTTGGCGGTTTCAGGCTGATTGTTGCTCGCCCACTCGGCAAAGTCCGGGCTGTTGTCCGGAATGTAAATGAATATAAAATTGCCGCTTTTTTCGATGCGGTAAATCGCCTGTTCCTGCAGGTCCAGCACTACGCGGACCACTTTTTCCGGCTGCACCGCAAACTGGCTGGTTCTGATAGAAGTCACCAGTGATGGAGGCAGCTGGGCGAAAACCTTGTGACCGAGCTTATGCACCGCCGGGAAGAGATCGACAATAATTCGATTGGGCTTGCCGTCCTTTGCCACTTCCGACTGATGCGAAAACTGGAACGGTCCGGAGAGGTCAATCTTAAGAACCGTTTCATTATTGATCTTTCGCAGGTGCAGGGCTTCGACCCCGGACTCCGCCAGCGCCGAGGCGGCGCTGAAAGCCAGGATTAAAAGTATCGCTATATTAAATCTCTTTTTCATATTTACTCCATCCTCCTCTATATAGCCAATTCCTGCAACCTCTCTTCCGGCTTAACGAAATAGGTCGAGAGGATGAAGCTTGCCGTTAGAGTCGGTTTATGCAAACCGACCGTTTTCTTCTCGTCGGGCTGAGGCTGGCCGGTCTTTGCCACCGTCTGCGAGGTCAGTTTAATGTTGGAGACATTGGCTATGAACGGGAAATTGGCGACATAACCAATGAATTTGCCGAAATCATGATAGGTTCCGGTCATCTCCACCTCGAAACTGGCGACATTGTAAAAACTTTCCGGCTGAATCGGCTGCGGCTCAATGCGGGTAATTCTTGTGCCGGTCAGTGATGAGGCGGTATGCAGCTGCACCAGGAAGGAAGGAATCTGTTTCACTTCCGGAAGCAGCTGTTCGATTTCCTGGTATCTCGCAAGAAGGTCTTCGTATTCAATCTTGAGAGCATCCAGGGACTTCGATTTCAACTCGACATTTTTCAAGTTGGTAATCATCGTCTCATATTCCCGCGTCATACTGGTCAATTGCGCATCGTAAGTGGAATAAAGCCGGGAGTACCAAAAGTACGCCACAACAAAGAATGCCACCACGCCGAGCGCAATCTTCTGAACTTTAGGGTCTCTGAAATCCATGGTATTACTCTCTAATTTATATTGTCATCGGGAGTTTCATTTACACTCTGCAAGACCATCTTCTCCAGTTCTTCGTCGGAGAGGTAATGGACATTGCAGGTCAGTTTGAAATTATAAGCTTTCTGCTTTCCGATGGCGATTTCCTTTGAGAAGACCAGGTCGATATCCTCAAAGTAATTGGAGCGCATCATCTTTATCATAAACGAAGCCAGGGCGTTGAGGGTGAAAGCAAACCCTTCAATTTCAGCCGGCTTAACTACCGGCCCGTTGGGGTCAACCGGCGCCGCCACCGGAGTCGTTTGTGCCTGAGGAGGCGGCGGGGTCTGCTTGCCGGGCGACGCCAAAACATTGCTCTTCTGAGGCGCGGCTTGCGCCGGATTCTTATCTTTCAACTCCACAAAACTGGAAAGCCAGACAAATTCCGGCAGATTGCGGCTGAGGTCTTCCAAAATCCGGACCCAGGAGCTGCGATGACGGTCGAGGCGCTCCACCGCTTCCATACGATTGGTTATCTTGCCCTTAATATCAATGAGGGCATCAACCATCTGGATATCCTTCTGCAGCTGCATGGTGCGAGAACGGGCGATTTCCATCTGACCGTTCAGCTCTCTCATCTGGTGCAACTGGTAGAGGGTGATGGCGCCCAGCATGAGAACGACACCGCAGGCGGCTGCGACCGCATATATTCCATGCTTGCCTAAGCTGATGCCGCCTGTCCGCTTAAGATACTGTTTGGGAAGTAGGTTTATGTTTATCATATCATTACCTCGTCTTCCTCATCGCCAGCCCGATTGGAACGGTCAGAAGCGGCGCGATTTTCTCCGGCGATAGATAGTGGAACATATCGGGGTCGAAGTCAATATTCCGGAGGGGATTGAGAATCTCGAGCGGGACATTCAGTTTCGACTGCAAGAATTCCGGGAGGTACGGCACCAGGGCGCCGCCGCCGCTGAGAACCATCCAGTCAATCTTTTCAACCTTCGCCTGGGTCTTAAAATAAGAGAAAGCCAGTTCCAGGCCCGAGACCAGTTCGTCCGAGGCCGAGATAATGGTCGCCTTGAGCATATCCTGGTCGATAGAGTCTTTCATTTCACCTTTGAGAGCCTTATTTGCCAGTTCCGCGTTAAGGCGGAATTCTTTCTGAATGGCGTTGTAGATTTCGCGAGTGCCCGACGAAATATCGCGGGTGGAATGATACAGCCCTTCGCTGAGATAAAGAATATTGGTCACATCATAGCCGAGATTTACCAGCACCGTTATCCGGCTGGGGTCGATTTCGTAGTTGTATTCGTAGGCATTGAGAGTGGCGAAGGCGTCAATATCAACCACCACCGGCTGAAGACCGGCATCCATGATAAGTTCCACATACGAATTGAGGAATTCGTTTCGGGCGGCGACCAGAAGAATTTCCGCTTTCCTTGTCTCTTCGTCGACTTTGATTACATGATGGTCGAGAGTGACGTCTTCAACGTCGAAAGGAGACCGCTGTTCCGCTTCAAACAGTATTGCCTGTTCGGCTTCGGAGCCCGATTTCTTGTCAATCATGAATTTGTCGGTGATGACACCGAAACCGGAAATCGAGATAACGACATCCTTGATTTTCGGGTCGATCTGGTCGACGAGGGACTGAATATTAAAGATGACCGCTTCTCTATCCTTGACCTCGTCAGCGACAATCGCTTCCGGGGGCAATTCCCGGATGCCCATGGCGCTTACAGCCAGACCGTCCTTGTGGCGGTCGAGTTTCACCAGTTTTATGGAACTGGCCCCGACATCCAGGCCGACCGTACTCTTGTTCTTTTTCAAAGAAAACATAGGCGTCTCTTCTATTTAATAAGGCTCTTTTTGTTCATCTTAATTTCTTATCGTCATTAATTCCCTAAAATTAACATCTATCCGCTTGACTCAATAAGGGCTTCTCATAATTCTCCCGGCTGGGCACGGTATGTTCTTTGATGTTATCGGATTATCCGTTCAAATTTTTAACATCAATCGGAAATTAATTTTGGCGACAAAAAACCCCCTGCCGTGAGGCGACAGGGGGTTTACCGGAGGATGAGAAAGAGGGAGCTATCAGTAATTATGGATATACTGTATTTTGGAGCGTCCGGTTGACGCTAAGACATTGAGTTGCGTAAGGTTAACCGTCCCCGTGGGATTTGATATCATGAAGACATCGCCGGTGGAATTAGCAGTCCCGTTGGCGTGGAATATCAAAGCCGAATTGGGGAAAGAGGCATAAAGATAGCTGAACTCCACAGGGAGGGTGTCAACGCGGAGAACCGAATCGGCGCCGACGTCATATGCCAGATTGCTGGGATTGGCGATATCCTTGAACAGGGTAATGACCCGGGCGTTGCCGTCGAAATGTATCCCGTACTGGCTTTTCTCTGCGATGGCGTGAGACCGGGCGGTCCGCATCGTAGAGAGAAGGTTCTTGGTTTCGGAGCGGAATTTAATCCTCTGGATGGACCTTTCGAATTCCGGGGCAGCCATGGAGGTTATGACCCCGATAATGACCACAGCGGCGAGCAGCTCAACCATGGTCACACCTTTCATCTGCCGAATTCGCTTAAACATATATCAATATCCTTTCCTGGTCGAATTTCTAAGGCAAGAATCCGCAGAATCAGTGCCTTCCCACCAAAAAAAATGACAGAAGTGAGTAAAAGGGGAAACTTAATTGGACGATAAGAGGTTATGAGATTTGAGGTTGCTTGCGGCCCGCTGATGTCGGGATATTTTGGCGCAAATTAGGCGATTTAGTATGGGGAATCCCCTATACAGATTGTCTTCTGGCAACTAAATATTGACATTAAGAACGAAAACTGTAAATTCTTAAATAACGATTAGAGTGCCCCACGATTACCCGCCCTCATAGGAAGGACAACCGATGAATTGGAAGTTAATCTCTTTGTGTTCCCTGTTAACATTGATGTCCGGGACAGCCGCTTCAGAGAATCAAATATTGCCGGTTTTCAAATCGGAGCCGGTCATATTAGAAAAGGCGACCGATGTGCTGACCCCGCCGGTGGCGGCGTTTCTGAAATCAAAGAATCCGGAGACCGCGCGCGTCTGGGTTTTCTTTAATGATAAAGGAATCGTCCGTAAGGAGCAGTTTGCGGCCGCCGCCAGTCAGGTGAAGATTGATGAGCATGCCCTTGCCCGCCGCAGGAAAGTCGGCCTGGACCGGGTGACCTTTGCCGACCTGCCGGTCAGCCAGAAATATATAGATGCCATTGTGGCGGCAGGCGCCAAATTTCGTCGCGCCTCCCGCTGGTTGAACGCGGCCAGTTTTGAGATTCCCCATTCTCGCTTAAACGAAATCGCGGCTCTACCTTTTGTGAACAATATAAGACCGGTTGCCGGTTACTTCCCGGAAAGAGAGATTACCTCGGAACCGGAATCGGTGCTGCCCCAGTACAAACCAATGGCGGCTGATGCCCTGAGTTACGGCTCATCATACAATCAGCTGCAAATGGTCAACGCTCCGGCGATGCATAACCTCGGATTCAAAGGTTCGGGAGTGATTGTGGCGATGCTCGATACCGGATACCTGAAAAGTCATCAGGCTTTTGCCGCCGCCTTTAACGAATCAAGGGTGCTTGCCGAGTACGATTTCATCTTTGACGACGGCAATACCCAGAACGAGGTGGGCGACGCCTCCAGTCAACATAATCACGGCACCCTGACCTGGTCCACCCTGGGTGGTCAAACGGCTGGAACTCTCTATGGACCAGCTTACGGCGCCTCTTTCCTGCTTGCCAAGACCGAAGATGTTCGTAGCGAGACACCGGTGGAAGAAGACAACTGGGTGGCGGCGTTGGAGTGGGCGGATGGCCTGGGAGCGGATGTGATTTCTTCTTCGCTCGGCTATTCCGACTGGTATTCTTACTCCAGTTTTGACGGTCAGACCGCCATTACATCGATAGCGGCCGGAACAGCCGCAGGCCTGGGAATAGTGGTCTGCAATTCCATGGGAAACAGCGGTCCTTCCGTAGGAACGCTCAGCGCTCCGGCAGACGCTTTTGATATAATTGCCTGCGGAGCGGTCGATGCCCTTGGTTATATAGCCCAGTTTTCATCGCGGGGACCGACTTTCGATGGTCGAATCAAACCGGAAGTCAGCGCGCAAGGGGTCAATACTTATTGCGCCGGGACGTCATCGAACACCTTTTACACTACCGCCAGCGGGACCTCTCTTTCGACCCCGATAGTCGGCGGCGGGGTGGCGCTGCTTCTATCCGCCAATCCATACTTGACACCACTGCAGGTGCGAAGCGCCCTGATGCAGACCGCGAGTCAGGCTGGCTCTCCCAATAATAATTACGGCTGGGGAATAATCGACCTGGTCAAAGCGTACAATTGGGGCGCCAATTTCAGGACTAATTCCAGAATCGGGTTTGATTCTTTGACGGTCCAGTTCACCGACAGTTCTATTTCTTCGGCTTATGATTGGAAATGGTATTTTGGAGACGGCGATTCCTCCAGTTTAGAGAATCCTGTTCATACCTATGATGCCTTGGGCCTTTATGATGTTACGTTGGTGGTCCAGTCAAGCGAAGGAACACTGACGCGGGTCAAAGAAAGCTATATCGCGGTGGTGGCGGATACTGTGATGTTTGTAACTGATTCCGTTGATGCCGGTGGTAAGCTGGGGGTATCGGTTTATCTTCGAAATACACAGGCGATGAATGTTATTACATTACCGCTGAGTTTCGCCGGCGCTCTGGATTTGACGCTGGACTCGATAAAGTTTGGAGCGCGCACCAGTTATTTTGAACTGCTGCAACCATATTATCTCAATAATTTCACCAAGCAGGTCAGTTTTGAAATGGTGGCGAATAATGGTGGCGGAGCGCCGCAGTTGAGCCCCGGTTATGGAGAAATCGCCAAGCTCTACTTCACTGCCGAAGGGGGAGCGACCCCGGGTGAATTTGCGGTGATAGATTCAGTAACTGTCAGCACCCGCTCCATAAGGCTCACCAGCCCGATACTCTCCTTTGCGCCCCGCGTGATGCAAGGGTATGTGATTTGCAAAGGAGGATTGCGGGGTGATGCCAACGGCTCCGGAGGAATCAATATCCTGGATGCCACGTTTATTCTGGCTTATCTATACAAGGGAGGGGCAGCGCCGCCTACAGTCCGCTCCGCGGATGCCGATTCATCAGGCGACCTGAGTATTCTCGATATCACCTATCTGATAAGTTATCTGTATAAGTCAGGTCCCCCGCCGGGACCCTGATGCGACTGTAAAAAGCCCCGCCTTGTCGCGGGGCTTTCTTGTATCAGATGGTGAAGACGCCATTGCGGTAAATTACTTTTCCGTCGGCTTCTATCTCTCCCCCGTTATTCAGGTCGCAAACCATATCCCAGTGAATGGCCGATTTGTTTTTGCCGCCGGCTTCGGGGAAAGAGGCACCGATAGCCAAATGGCAGGTGCCGCCGATTTTCTCGTCAAACAGGGTATTGCGGGTAAACTTCTTAATCTCGTAGTTGGTTCCGATGGCGAATTCCCCGAGCCGCCGGGCGCCTTCATCGGTGCCCAGCATAGACTGGAGAAAGTCATCATATTTCTCCGCCCTGGCTTCTGTAATAACACCCTCTTTAAAAGTCAGTCTGACTCCGGGGACTTCCCGTCCGCCGTAAAATGCGGGGAAACTATAACGGATGGTGCCATTGACGGAATCTTCGATCGGCGAAGTGAAAATCTCGCCATCAGGGAAGTTTTCCTTGCCGCAGCAGTTTATCCATTTGCGATTCTGGACTCTTAATTTCAGGTCAGTCTGTTCGGCGCGCAGATGAAGCGAATCGACGCTGTTGAGAATCTTGACTAATCTATCCTGTTCGGTCTCCACACTTCTCCAATACGCGACCGGGTCATCTTCGTGAAGATGTCCGGCGCGGAAGACGAAATCTTCATATTCCCGCAGAGACATTTCGGCATCCTGGGCATGCGCCTCGGTGGGGAATTGCGTTCCGCACCAGTGCAGAGTGCCTTCAGCCTGACGGGCAAAAAAGCGCTCCACGTATGGTCGGCCCGCTTTACTCAGAAGTTGCTGACGGGCCGGGTCAACGCCGCTGAGGAATTTGGTATTGGTGGTTCCCCAGATGCTCAGCATGGCATCGATTTTCTCCACCTCCAGCTGCTTCATAGGAGAATAATACATTAGCTGTTCATCAGAGCCGTAGCGGAGAAGTGACTCTCGCAGGTCAATATAGACAGCCTCGGTAAAGATATGGGCTCCTTGACGCAATGCCTCCTCATAAACGGCGGCAATGAGCGGAGCGGCAATCGGTTCCGCCTGAATTTTCATAAGATGCCCCGGCTTAATGCCCAGTGAGTAATTGACCAGCACCCGGGCGAGCATATGCAATCTCTGGTCCATAGTTGGTCCTTAATTAAAAGTTGTCTTGCTCCAGTTTTAGTAATTTCAATTTCATGGCGGCGCCTCCCCCGTAACCGCCGAGACCATTCCCGGCGACCACCCGATGACACGGGATAATCAGCGGTAAAGGATTTCTAGCATTGGCGGCGCCGACGGCGCGGGCGGCATCGGGATTCCCTATGCGCGCCGCGATGGCCCCATACGAGCGGGTCTGACCGTAGGGAATCTGCGCCACCTCCTGCAGAACTCTTGACTGGAATGGGGTAACCTGTAAGTCCAGCGGCAGTTCAAACCTCTTCCGGTCACCCCGCAGATATTCATTTATTTGCGAGGCAAGCCTCCGGTTGTCATCACCTCCGATTTCTACGGGAGATGCCGGATAATGGCGGGATAGCCACTGCTTGATATACTCCGACTTGCAGGGCGGCAAGATTAAGAGGGCAATGCCCCGCTCCGTTGCCACCGACCCCATTTGTCCCAGGGGGGTCTCAAAAGTAAAACGGTAAATCACAAAGCTGTAAACCTCCGTCCGATTTTAAGCGTCAGCATATCGTAATTACGGCAGAAGGGACAATAAGTCTGAAATTCTCTTCAACTTCAGGTCGGGCGCGGCGGTTGATGGATAATCGGAATTGCCGTAGGGAGATTCTACCAGCGCGACCGGAAGCGATGCCGCTTTGGCGGCAAGAATATCGTTGATAGTATCGCCGACAATCAAAGTGTTCGTCTCAGACCCATTTAGTATTGCCATCGCCTTGAGAAAGGCATCGGGGTGCGGCTTAACTCGGGAGACATCATCGGCGCCGACCAGCGCTTCGAAGGTCTCTTGCCAGGAAAATTTCCGGACTATTTTCTCCAGATGGTAATGAATTTTGGTCGTCCCAATGCCAAGTCGATAACCGCGCTTTCTGAGTTCAACCAGCGTCTCAGTTACCCCGTCTATGGCAATTGCCGACTCTGTGATAACATCTTTACCCAATTCCTGAAATTTCTGCCAGAGAAGGTTATATGGCTTACTGGAAAAAGCGGAAAACATCTCCTGCAGAGGGAAACCGATAAACTTGATTATCTCTCGGTCGGTTCGAGGCGGCTCGCCAAAAAACTTAAGAGTGGCGTTAACCGATTGCACGACACCGCGTGAAGTATCGACAAGGGTCCCGTCAAGGTCGAAAATCAGGAATCTTATGCTATTCAATTTCATTGGTTATGAATCAAGTTGCAGACTGGCTGAAGGCATAGGATAAAATAGCGGTATCGGAATCTGAAGTCAACCGTGGGAAAAGAAATACTGAGTGGCATCAGCCTGTTTCAGCACTGAACAGAAATATTGCAGGGCTTTTCATAGAAGTCGCTAAGCTCTATCGTATAATAAGTTAGAGCGAGAGAAGGAGCGATGGAACGATATATGAATGATGATATACCTTTCCCTTATTTCAACCTGTTAGCAGATAATCAGTTGATATTCCGGCCCGCCGTCCGTCTAAATAAGTGAAACCAAAATGATAGAATAACTGTTAAATTAGCAAGCAGATAGAGTACACGCCGGTTCTTATCTTGCTTGACAATGGGATGTAAACAGGTAGATTGAAAACAAGGTCACTCCATTGGAGGTTAAGGATATGAAAAGATTCACGATGATGATATTCTCCCTGACAGCGTTCCTGTTGGGGCTGATCTGGGTGGTTGGAACAGGTGAAGCGGTGGCTCCGCCGGAAACAAAGACCATTATCCTTGCCGACACCGTTCATATTAATCTGGATGAAGTCCCGACCGCCGGCTCGGAAGTCAACACTCAGGATACCCGGGAAACTCTTTTTAAAGAGATAAAGAAGTTTAATCAGACTGTTTATGATATCAAGAATCGGTATATGGAAGATATCGACACCGAGGAGCTGATTAATGCCGGAATTCGGGGGATGCTGGAAGGGTTGGACCGGTATTCGGTTCTGATGGAAAAACGCTCCTATGACCAGCTGATGGAAAGCACCCACGGGAAGTATGAAGGGTTGGGGATGGAGATTGATGCCCGGGATGACCATATTATAATTGTTACTCCTATGGAGGGCTCCCCTTCTTACCGGCGTGGGCTTAAATCGGGCGACCTGATTTATGAGATAAATGGCCAATCGACGTTTAAGATGACCACCGCGGATGCCGCTAAATTGATGCGCGGTCCGAGCGGAACCAAAGTCAACTTGAAAATAAGACGTGAGGGAATAGCCAATCTCCTTGAATTTGAACTGGAACGGGCGGTAATTGAACTGAAGTCAGTCAGCTATTACGGAATGATTGAAGGCTCGAATGTAGGCTATATTCGGCTGTCGCGTTTCGCCGAGGAAACCAGCCGGGAGCTGGTGGATGCCATCACCGACCTGAACAGCAAAGGGATAGAAGGATTGATTTTTGACCTTCGCTCCAACGGCGGAGGACTTCTCCAGCAGGCGGTCGAGACGGCGGAGTTGTTTGTTCCGGAAGGGAAACTGGTGGTTTATACAAAAGGGAAGTATGCCGATTCTGAGCGGCGTTACTATTCGCGCCGTCTGCCGCTATATCCTGATAAGCCGCTGGTGGTTCTGGTTGATGAAGGCACCGCTTCTGCCTCTGAGATTGTTGCCGGCGCCATTCAGGATTGGGACCGTGGCGTAATAATGGGACACCCCACTTACGGCAAAGGTTTGGTACAGCAGATATTCCCGGTCGGCACCGATGACCAGGTGGCATTAAAACTGACCACTGCCAAGTACTATGTGCCGTCGGGCCGCTGTATCCAGAAACCGGATAAGGAGAAGAAAAGCTCCGCCCATGCCATGTTTGATACCGATTCCGAAGCAGAAGAAACAGCTGACTCGGTAGTGACCGACTCCATGGCGGTCTCCAAGAAAGAGGTCTATTTCACCAATAAAGGGCGGCCTGTATATGGCGGCGGCGGGATACTGCCTGATGTTGAAGTTGTGCGCGACCCGTATCTGGAGCCGCTGGAGATAAACCTGGAGCGTCAGGCAATGTTCTTTGATTTCGCCGTGAAATATCTGGCATCCCATCCCGATGCCACCAATGAAATCGAAATCACCGACGAAATCATCAAGCAGTTTCGTTCCTATCTGGAGAGCAAGAATTTCAGTTATAAGACCTCGCTGGAAGTTTCTCTGGATAAGATTAAGGAAATTGTGAAGGAAGAGAACAAGGATACTCTTTTCAACCCGGCGGTTATGGCTTTTGAAGATAAGATTAAGAAAGAGAAGGAAGCCGACTTTGTCAAATCGCTCGATTATATCAAGCGGGCGATTAAGCGCGAGATAGTCGCCAAGATAAACGGCGAGCGGGGAGTTTATGAGAGCATAATTCTCAAGAGCGACCCGGGCGTGGTGCAGGCGCTGGACCTTCTCAAGAACAAAACCGAATATTCCAAAATTCTCCAGAGCGGGGAAGCGCGAGGACAGAAGTTGGAATAAGCCAGCCGCAGCAATTTAAGCCCCGCCTTTGACGGGGCTTTTTTATTTCAGGTCAAACTTTTTGACCAGCCAGCTCTCGTCCACCTTCTCCAGAATAATCTCGACCGGTTGGCCGGCATCGGCGCTGTCGGCTTTGACGGCACATTTCACAACCCCTTCCGTTTTTGTATAGAAGAATTCCCGATGTCCGAATCCGAAGAATTCCCGACCGTTTAGATAAGTATCTATCTTCTCCAGAATTGACGTGGAGTTGTAGCCGTGTTCGTATGACTGCGCCATAATCAGGGAATCAATGGCGGCGGCATTCCCCTCTTTAATGGCCGTTTCCAGACGGGCAAGCAGGTTTTTGATTACCGGAATCTCGTCTCGTGGCGGATTTTTCTTAGCGCAGGCGCCCAGAAGCAGCGCCAACACGATAATCATAGCAACCGGAAATAGAAAATTTCTTTGCATCATTGTAGAACCACCCTCTGAAAGTGATAAAAACCATCCCCTTCTTTCTCAAATAATTTAGCCTGCTCCAATCGCTCGATAAGCCGAGAAACTACCAGATTCCATGCCCAATAGCGCACGCCATAAATAGCCAGTGGGGAGGTGGGAGATTTATAACTCTCCTCGATACTGGCGCGCAGAGTCTGAGCGGCTCGGGTCAATTCCTCGCCAAAGAACGGCATGACCAGTTTTATGGTGGAATCGGCGTACTGGAAATAGGTCGGCTGGCGGGCGGCAAAAGAGGTCCAATCGAAGGAGCGGGGAGCGCCGCTTATGGAGTCAAGGAAGGCGTGGCAATCTATGGCGACTTCGTTGGCGCCGAAGTAAAACATATCTCCACCGGCGCCGTCGTCACTTAAATAATAATAAAACGTTTTACCGGCATTATCTTCGGGTCCGACCACCAGGTAATTATACTTGCCCATTCTTGCCCGGCAGGGGTCAGAGCGAAGATATTTTCCTCGTTCCATCCCTTCATTGGCAAAAATATTGAATGGCTTGCCGTCATTGATAAACTCCACCCCTATTTTGCTCCAGAGCAAAATGGCGGAAATGAAAGGATATTTATGATAAATTACGGAGGTGACGTCAAGAACAGAGGTGCCGTCACGGGCGACTTTTTTTTCAGCGGCGAGGCGGGCAAGGTATCGGTCGTATTCGGGGAGCTTTGTTTGAAACAGACGATAGAGCGTTTCAACGGTTCGGTCCACCTCGGGAAGCAATCGAGCAAGGTCGTTGGTGTCGATGACGGCGTTCAAGGGAGCATATATTGAATCAACCGCTTTGAGATATCCACGGTTGACGAGCCTTTCAAGCTGCGATTTGATGGCGGTGGATTCGGCGCCGGTGCGCGCGGCCATTTCCTGCGGTGTCATACCCCGTTTTGCCATCACAATCAGGGCACGGATAAAATCATTGTCGAAATCGCCCCAGCGATGGGCATAAGGAGGGGAGGTGATATTCGAAAGGTCGGCCGGCAGAGTTGACGGAATCTGGAATGACTGACGGTGCTCAAACGAAGCGAATTTCTGAGAGGGAAGGAGATTGTCCAAAGTGTCAACCACGTTATAGAGAGTGACCGTAACCAGGGCCGTGCCGTAATTTTCGGGGATTTCCACCGGAATCGCCATCGTCATGGTTTGGAGCGGGTCAACAATGGTTACCAGACGGCCTCGCCGGTCGGAGGAGCCAGGCATATTTTCGAATTCCACTTGAGACAAGGCTATGACAAAGCGATAGTCATCAACCTGGTTTGCAATCGTGGTATTTATCGTCTGTCTGCCCCATTGAAGCGAGCCGAAATTGGGATTGGCTACGACAAACTCCTGAGCGACCGCTCCGCTGACAGAGAAAAGAAGGATGACACAAATTTTCAGACCGAAGACGTAACTCTGCATTTTACCTCCAGAATTCATGACTGATATTTTCCGGCAAGTTGCCCGCAGGCGGCGTCAATATCGATCCCCCGGCTTTTGCGGACAGTAACCGCGGGAGCCCGCGGATACAACTGTTTTCCGAATTCATTGACTTTATCCTCAGAGGGGCGCCGAAAGGGGAAACCCGCGACCGGATTATAGGCGAGAATATTGATTTTGCAGGGAATGCCGCGAATCAGTTTGGAGAGCGCTTTGACATCCTGTATAGAATCATTGAATCCCTCGAAAAGAATGTACTCAAAAGTAATCCGCCTTTTTCTTTTCAGGGCATAATATCTCGCCGCTTCCATCAGTCTCTCCAGGTTGTATGCCCTGGCGATTGGCATCAAACGCCCTCTCTTGTCGTCGGTGGCGGCATGCAATGATATAGCCAGGCGCACTTTAGTATCCGAGTCAGCCAGAGCCAGTATCTTGGGAACCACCCCGGCGGTGGAAATAGTTATCTTGCGGGCGGCAACAGCCAGACCGATTTCGGAAGTAATGATGCTCACTGCTTTCAGGACATTTTCATAATTAAGCAGCGGCTCACCCATACCCATGAATACAATATTCTGAAAGGCGGAATCGCCAAACCGCTGGCGCAAAAAGAGAAGTTGCCCGACAATCTCTCCGGCCGTGAGGTTTCTTCCAAATCCGATTTTGCCGGTGGCGCAAAAGAGACATCCCAGGGAGCAGCCAACCTGACTGGAGATGCAGACAGTCCTTTTCGCCTCATCGGGAATCATTACCGCTTCAATCAGTTTGCCGTCATCGAGTCGAAAGAGGTATTTTTCGGTGCCGTCAGTGGAGCGGGAAATTTTTTCAGCGGCAAGTCCTTTGAAGCAGAATTTCTCCGCCAGAGCCGCCCGGGCGCTTTTGGAAATGTCGGTCATCCGGGAAAAGTCAGGCTGACGTTGCGCATAAAGCCATTTGAACAGCTGCCGTCCCTTGAATCGAAGCTGTCCCAACTCCTGCATCAGATTCTCAAGGTCGGCTACGGTATATCCCAGGAGATTGACTTTATGCATGGCTAAACCGTGATGCGGCGATACCGAATAGTTGCGATTACTTCTTCTTGTCCAGCGCCTTTGCCAGCTGGTCGATTTTCTTGCTCAGTTTTTCGAGGTCTTTCTTGGTGGCGAGTTTGAATTTACTGACTTTTCGGTCAATATCTTTCTGTAATTGCCCGGTTTCCTTCTTCAGTTTGCTCGCCATCCGGCCGGCCGACTTTTCGGTTTTCTCCAGCAGTTCCAGAATCGCTTGCTGCCGTTCCGAACTGTTTATCTCCCCGGCTTTGATGAGTGAATCAATAATCTCTTCCGCCTTTTTGCGCGAAAGGTTATAGATTCCAACTGAGGCAAGATAGGTCTTCTGCAGGATTGACATATTACCTCCTTCTGTCCGGTTATTATTACACATAAATACCCCGACAGATTCATGCAGAATCGCCGGAATATTGATGGTTACAAACTGAAGAATAAGGAGGAAATACCGGAGAGGCAAGCGATTTCGCTTAATGCTTGCCGGTGGACATCAGGATAATATTGACAATTTCCAGAAGACGTTCGCAGGAGAATGGTTTCTTGATAAACATATCGCCGCCGACTTTGAAAGAGCGGCCCAT
>JBFMEF010000003.1 GCA_040753495.1 Candidatus Zixiibacteriota bacterium | reverse complement strand
TTTTGACACGAAAAATTACGTGATGGCGACAGCGGGGAATCTGGAGAATTGAGGAGGAATTATCTAAAGAAGAGTGTTGTACTGATTTGTCGGGTCTAATCCGCCGCAGGCGGATATGACATGATGAAATCATTAGGTGCCCCACCGCTTGCGGTGGGGATAGTCTATCGCACGAATCCAGTCTATCATGCCGACCCCAAGGGGTGATGCATCAGTGCGTTTGCGCTTTTGACCAGGTCGACGCACGGGTCGACCGCTACAATTCTCGTCAGTCCCAATCTCCCTCTCCGTCATTGCGCGGAGCCACCTCTCATTGCGCCGATGGCGCAATTCCGGCGCGCGACGAAGCAATCTCTCTTCATAAGGGGAGCAGGTCGAAATTCTTCTCCGGTTTCGACACCCGAAAATGCCAAAACCCAGGAGGGACTTTGGCCTACTCGACTGGCGCCTTACCGTTCTGGGTCGCGGCGGACGTTTTCTATCCCGCCACTGCTTCGGCCTCGATTTCAACTAACATATCGGGTGAAACCAGCTGTTTGATACCGACCATGGTGCAGGCCGGTTTGATGTCGCGAAAGAATTCGCCATGAGCCTTGCCGACTTTTTCCCAATCATCGATATTGACGACATAAATGCGAGTTCGGACAACATCCTGAAGCGAGGAGCCCAGCGCCACCAGCGCCTTTTCGATATTCCTGATTATCTGACGGGTCTGCGCCGCCGGGTCATCTTTCCCGACCAGGGCGCCATCTTCTCCTGTGGCGGTGGTTCCGGCAATGAATATGGTCGAGCCGGCTTTGACCGCCCGCGCATATCCGACAATCGGTTCCCATTTAACGCCGGAGAGATAATGCTGCCTGCTCATAATATTCCTTCAATTGCATTTTCACACATTTGTCAATACTCCACTGGTATGTCCCTTACTTAAAGAGAGTATCCGATACCCCTCCGTTTACTACCGGATTGGAGTAGAGTTCTTCCGCTTTGAAATCGATGCCGATGAAGTACATCGCCTTCCCTTTACCTTCAATCTCAAATCGGGCCGGAAGCCAGAGTTGGTCATCATACGGCTCATATCGAATCGACATTTTCAGTTCTTTCATTTTGAACATGAATTGGCTGGCAAGCGAAGCCGGCTCGAAATCGACCCGGGCAATATGAAAGCTTGCAGTATCGATATAAAACAGGTAGTTGACCAGCGTATCCACCGCATCCCCATCGAATTTCTCCAGAACCGGTCGGGCTGACAGACGGTAGCAATCCAGCCCGCTGTATGGCTCTTCCGCGACCCCTTCATTTTTTATTTCAAATAATTCCCGATTGGCAGGCTTCAGCGGAGCGGCGATATCGAAGGAGATATCTCGGCCGCCGCGACGTTTTTTCCGCTCTTCCCGGTCCTTTGCGAGCTTTTTGAGGTCTTCTTTCTCTTTCATTTCGCCGTCAACATAGTAGCCAAGATATTCTTCATGATAACGGTATCTGCCCGCTTCTCCTTTTTTCAAAGAGATTTTTTTCTCGTATTTTTTTGTCTCTTTGATATTGCCGTCGCCATCGAGCCGTTTCTCGTACATGGTGGCGTCAAAGGTAAGGTCGTTGACCTTTTCGAAAGCGAGGTCATAGGTGACGGTGGCGCAATCGAGGATATGTGTCAGTTCATTTGCCTCTTCGGCAAGCAGTCCACCGGCAAACGCCAGCGTCAGAATTATAGCGGAACCGATATATTTGGTCATTTTGATTTTACCTCAATTATCCTTATAGAGCGGATGATATCGCCTCTGACTATTTTGTCGATATGCTCCATCCCCTTGACCACCTTACCGAAGAGCGTATAGCGGGCATCGAGATGGGGAGCGCGCGCCAGCATGACAAAAAACTGCGAGCCGCCGCTGTCTTTACCGGAAGTGGCGATTCCGACGGCGCCGCGCTCGAAGGGAAGATTGCTGTATTCGCATCGAATATAATATCCGGGACCGCCCCAGCCGTCGCCGTGAGGGTCGCCCCCCTGGACGACAAAAGCCGGCACGACCCGATGAAAGGTTAATCCGTCATAGAATTTCTCGCGGGCGAGTTGGATGAAATTGTGAACCGTCAGGGGCGCCACATGCGGATAAAGTTCCATATCGACCTCACCGGAGGAAAGAGAGATTACGGCGTGGGGATTACTGCTGTATTTTCTGATGAATTTTTTCAATTCTCTCTTTGACAGGACCCCATCCGGTCGCGTGATATATTCGCTTCTGTCCTGATGCAGCTTCTTTTTGTATATATCCGCTGCTTCTTTGCTGACCAGATAATCTTTGCTGAGCAGGCAGTGATAGAGAATCTCTTCGGCAAGCGAATCGACGTCGTCAGGATTAAGAAATTCCCCGGCGGCGCCGGCGATGGAGCGCTGAATATCGACCTCAAGCTGTTCCTGAGCGCGCATCATTGATTTCAGTTGCGGGAGAAACTGCCGGGCTTTCAACTGACCAATTTTGTCGATTGCCTGCGCCGCCACGGTGGCGTCGGTGTCATTGATGACGGTGTTGATATAGTAATCGACATTGACCTGGTCGATGACGCAGAGGGCATCAAGAGCGGCTCTCCGCACTTCCGGCATGCTGTCATTCAAGAGGGTGCCAAGACGCGGCTTGGCGTACTCCCCGCCGATAACCTGCAGCGCCTGACAGATGGCGGCATTGACCTGGCGGTTATCCAGTTCCAGGAGACTATCAATCAGGGCCAGGGCTTCGCCCCCCTGTATGGTGGCAAGATATACCCCCGCCGCCGCTTTGAAACTGGGGCTGGATAGAGAATCGATTTCAGAAGAGACCTGGTCGAGAATCAAGTCACTTTTCAGTCGGGTGAAACTTTCTATTAGCTGCAGTTTGAGTTTTTCATCGGTTTCCCCCTCATACTTGTTCTGAAGAAATTCCAGAGCGCTGATGCTGCCTATCGTGGTGAGTGATGATATCGCCTGCGAGACAACGCTGTTGTCGCGGTCGTTCAATCCTACCGCCGCCAGAGTGGTCTGACTGTCGTCTTTGCGCAATCCCAGCCCGCGGATGGCGGTCATTCTCACGAAAGGGTCATTGTCGGGAAGAAACTGCATATAGAAATCCCCCTGGTCGGCAATTCCGATTCGCGCCAGGGCGTAAAGGGCGGCGACACGGACCGCCCGGACCGGGTCGCTCCGTCCGATTACAAACAGTTGCTCCGAGGCCGACCGGGCGCCGGCGCGCCAGAGGGCATAGGCCGCCTGCTCGCGCACACGATGGTCGGGGTGACTCAAGAATCCGGCAACCGCCATCGGAAAGTCGGTCATTGTTGAATCGGCCAGTCGTCCCGCCGACTGTATCGCCATCGCCAGAATATCGGGCGAGGCCTCCGGCGTTTCTTCAAGAAGACGAAATGCGAACTCTTTCCTGCCGGTTATGCCGATGGCAAATGCCGCCGTTGCGGCAACATCTACTGAACTGTCTGCCAATAGTCTGAAAAGATTATCAGTTGTCGAAAAGTCGCCGATTCTTCCCAGCGCCAGCGCGGCGCGGGCGCGAATCTCCGGGTCATCATGGTTGAGATATCCGACCAGCCGGTCGGAGGCGAAGCGGGTATCTTCCAGTTCGACAATATTCGCCAGGGAATCAATCTTGCCTTCGCGAATATTAAGCAGGTCATAATAGAAAACCAGAACGACCAGGACGATCAAGAGGACCGCCAATGCCGCTCCGGCAATTTTTTTGAGCATTATTTCTCTCCCGACATCGAAATCACGATATTATGGGAGTGAATTAATGGTTTGTGGAGGAGGCGTCAACTACAAAAGTGGAGGGGACTTGTTACGGGGCGAATTTGCGTGCCGATTTCTCGAAAGCGGCCGAGCTCATCTTCCTGACGGCGGCATCGAGTCTTTTCAGGCTCTTTGGGTCCAGGGCAGTGAGACGTCGGGCGAATTTCCCGGATTTGATTTCTGCCAGGACTTTTTTCATTCGCGACTTGACCGAGCTATCGATGATTCGTCGGCCGGAAAGGATTGAGCCAATGCGAGCCGTCAAGGATATTCGACTCAGCATCCCCTCGATGCCGAACTTCTTTATCATTTCCACAATCAGGTCAATCTGGTAGGCGACTTCCAGATAGGCTTTGTCGGATGAAAGTCCCGCCGCAACCAGGGTGTCGTACCCGGCTTTTATCAACTGCGAGAGCCCCCCGCAAAGCACCGCCTGTTCGCCAAAGATATCGCCGATTGCTTCATCCGCAACGGTGGTTTCTATTAGATTCCGCCGGGCAATCCTGAGTCCATGTACTAATGACGTCAGCGTCGCCTTTGCCATGCCGGTGGCATCACGATGAATCGAATAGAAGTAAGCGACCGGTTTTTTCTTAAGATAATTCTCCCGCACCGCCCGGCCCGGCGCCAGCGGCGCCAGAAGAATAATATCGCAGTTATTCGGCGGAATGACGGTTCTGAAGTGGAGGGAGAAGCCGTGGAGAAAAACCAGGGCCGTTTTCGGTTTCAGGTATGGTTTAATATCTTTCTTGTATACTTTTCCATGCAAATGGTCCGGGAAGGCGAAGATTACGATTTGCGACAAGGCTACCGCTTTGGATACCTCGGCGATTTCCTTGAAACCGTCCCGGCGCGCTATCCTGATTGATTTCGACCGGCGCGGCAATCCGATTATAATATTATGGCCGCTGTCGCGCAGATCAAGGGCCCAGGCGCGCCCCTGGGAGCCATAACCGAGAAGCGCTATGCGGGTCTTTTTTAGTCCCGATTTCACGGAGAAAATATATATGAATTGTCCGCATTTACCAAGCAAATTTGCATCCTGGCAAGGTTTCTTATTGTGGACATCTGCGGCTATGTTTATATTGATGGTATCATACACAAACTTCGGGAGGACGTTATGAGTCAATTCTCATTCAAAAGCAAAATGTGGGAAATTGACCCGCAGGGGTTTCTGACAGATTTTCGGGATTGGGAAGAGAGTTTCGCGGAAGGGATGGCGTTGCACCTTGGCATGGTGGGCGGTCTGACCAAGGAACACTGGGATATCATCACTTCCCTGCGCGACCATTTTCACAGGAGCGGGAAATGCATGACCGTCTATGAGTGTTGCCGTCAGAACGGGCTTCGTCTCAAAGACCTTCGCCGCCTCTTTCCCAGCGGATATCTGCGGGGAGTTTGCAGACTGGCCGGCATAACCTACCGGGAGAGTCAAACCGGCAACAGCTACTCTCTGGCGGCGGCGGAGGACCTCAATAATATCTCCGCCAACAAGACCTATGAAACAGATGTGCGGGGGTTTTTGGTGCATGCCGACGAATGGGATGAGTATTTCGCCGCATTTCGGGCGCAGGATATGAAAATTCCGGGCGGGAAACTAAGTGACAGGCATTGGAAGGTAATTCATTTTTTGCGGGAGTTTTTTGAGAAGAACGAGCGGGTTCCAACGGTCTATGAGACCTGCGAAGCCTGCGGCATCGACCTGGATGAGCTGGAGCGTCTTTTCCCGGATGGGTACCATCGGGGGGCGGTCAAGATAGCGGGATTGCGGGTGCGGTAGGGGAAACTATCGGTGCGGCACGCCGCGCGGTGGGATTTGCCTGTTTAAAATGTAATGTCGACAATCCCACCGCAAGTCGCCACGGCGACCAGGACGGTGGGGCACCAAAAGACTTCTCCCTTTAGTAGAAGCGGTCATATTGTACTCCGTTCTTAATTGACTAACCTTTTCAAAACTTTGCCCAGCGGGGGACGCGCGGGAATGGGAGAACGTCCCGGATATTCGCCATGCCGGTAATATACATCAGCGTCCGCTCAAATCCGAGTCCAAACCCGGCATGCGGCGCCGTGCCATATTTCCGCAAATCAAGATACCAGCCATAGTTCTCCGGATTGAGCCCCTTGGATATCATGTTGTCCCGAAGAACGTCATAGCGCTCCTCGCGCTGGCTGCCGCCGATAATTTCGCCTATATTCGGCACCAGAACATCCATCGCTCGCACCGTCCTGCCGTCATCATTCACCCGCATATAGAAAGCCTTTATATCTTTGGGATAATCGTACACAATCACCGGCTTGCGGAACACTTTCTCGGTCAGATACCGCTCATGCTCCGACTGCATATCGATTCCCCATTTCACCGGAAACTCAAACTTCTCGCCCGATTTTTCCAGCGTCTTGACCGCTTCGGTGTACGGCAGTCGCACGAAATCGGAATCTATCACATGCTCCAGAGTCTTCACCACCTCTTTATCAATCCACTGTCCAAAGAACGCCATCTCATCTTTTCCCTCTTCCAGCGCGTAACGGAACAGATACTTAAGGAAGTCGGTGGCTATCTGCATATCATCCTCAAGCTCGGCAAACGCCATTTCCGGCTCAATCATCCAGAATTCGGAAGCATGGCGCGAGGTATTGGAGTTCTCCGCCCGGAAGGTCGGCCCGAACGTATAGACATCCCCCAGCGCCATGGCGGCGATTTCCGCCTCCAGCTGACCGGAAACGGTAAGGAAGGCTTCCGAGCCAAAGAAATCTTCATCGAAATCGATATGGCCATTTTTCATCGGCGGCTTGGACAGGTCAAGAGTGGTAACCCGGAAGAGGTCGCCGGCCCCTTCGGCATCGGAGGCGCTGATAATAGGGGTATGGATATAATAAAATCCGCGCTCCTGGAAAAATCTATGAACGGCGTAGGCGATTTTGGAACGTATCCGGTTCACCGCCCCAAAAGTATTGGTGCGGGGGCGAAGATGGGCAATCTCTCGGAGGTATTCGAAGCTGTGGCGCTTTTTTTGCAGGGGGAAACTCTGGTCGGCTTCACCGACCAGTTCGATTTCCGAGACCGTCAGTTCGTACTTTTGACCTGAGGCCGGCGATTCGACCAGTTTTCCAACTGCCCGCACCGAGGCGCCGGTGAGAATTTTCTCCAGCGCCGGGAACCCGGCCGGGTCATGCAGGACGGCCTGAAGATTCCCCATACAGCTGCCGTCATTTAACTCAATAAAAGCGACCCCTTTCGATTCGCGGATAGTCCGCACCCAGCCCAGGACAATTATGTTCTGATTCAGGGGAATTGCGTTGTCGAGAAGAATTTTCGAAATTCTGGTTCGTTTAAAATAATCCATCTTTTACCTCCGCCGGTTCGCCGCCCCTGGCCGGCAATTGCATTTACTCTATGGGGGTCGGCTGACGAACTTCCTGGATGCCTAAAGCGATAATATTAAACCATTTCGAGTCAAAATCAAGATATTTGGACAAAAGGTGCGATGGTGGATTGATGAAGGATATTATTTAGCGGAAAAAAAGAAAGAAATTGAAACAAATCTGCGGCAGTACGGTATAAATAAATAGAAATGTTGATTAAGAATCGTCGCCGATAAAGATAAAGTTTAGCACTTCCCAACCTATTACCTGCAAGGCGGCCTCCGATAAGTCATCGGAGGCGTTTTGCATTATAGGTGACAGGGTCTTTCAACTGATATTGCCAACGAGGGGATGGGAGTCGGCGGTTCTACCCGACGGTTTAGCGTCCCGTATCTGATGCGCCAGCTCCACTGACGGGCGGGCTTGCTCCAGCCCGAATCCGCGGCCGGCGAGCACCTCGCGATAGATTATCGTATGCAGGTCGGTAAATCCTTCAGAAAATTCCACTTCGGCGCCATCAATAGTAATCGAGCGATAGGTCGGCTTACCCTGGGCGCGAAGTTTTTCGG
Organism: Candidatus Zixiibacteriota bacterium; assembly: GCA_040753495.1. NCBI lineage: Bacteria > Pseudomonadati > Candidatus Zixiibacteriota > Candidatus Zixiibacteriota bacterium. The sequence continues at coordinate 16,486 of JBFMEF010000003.1, read as the reverse complement.
GAAGGTCATTGCTGTCAATCGAGAGATACCATTGCACGCGGGCATGGGGAAGCTCCAGGTACCCGGCAGTCTTGGTCGGAAACGAGATATGAACTTCGCTTTTCTGCACCGGTCCGAAAAGCCAGATAAGCAGGTCGAAGAAGTGGATTCCAATGTTGGTGGCAAGGCCGCCGCTGCGGTCCACCTGCCCTTTCCAGGAGACGAGGTACCATGGTCCCCGGGTAGTGATATAGGTCAGACAGATGTCGTATTTGCTCTTACTTTTTTCATTTCTGATTTTCTCTCTCAAAGCGATGAGTGAGGGATGTACGCGCAGTTGCAGGACGGTGTAGATATAATGACCGCTTTCCTTTTCCAGCTCCTGAAGGGCATCGATATTCCAGGGATTGAGCACCACCGGTTTTTCGCAGATGGCATCGGCGCCGACCCGCAGGGCAAAGCGGGCATGGGCATCATGCAGATAGTTGGGCGAACAGATACTGACGTAGTCAACCCGCTGCTCCCCTCCGGACCGACGGAGCTTTTCGATATGACGGTCAAACCGCTCAAATTCCGTAAAAAAGCGGACATCTTTGAAGAAGCTATCAAGAATGCCGACAGAATCATTGGGGTCAACGGCGGCGACGAGACGGTTTCCGGTTTCTTTGATTGCTTTAAGATGCCGCGGGGCAACATAACCGGCGACTCCGGTTATGGCGAAATTTTTCACCATCGGTTCCTCATCTGATACTCTTTATAACCTAAATCGGGATTTTGCAGTTTAATTTAATAACGGGGCAATATCTGCATAACGACGGCGCCTGTCAAGACCAGCCAAAAGAGCGCCCGCAATATTTAATATTTCTTCTATCCTGTTCATAGGACACAAGATAAGGCGACATAAGACATTGCCGGATAATGATTTCACTTGACACAATTAGAGATGGGGCATATCTTTTATATTGAGATGGGTGCTCGGCTATTTGTCCCATTATCCTTCACTTCCTTACTCTTAATAAGAGATTATTTAAATTACATAATTTTTAAACATTAAACCAAGGAGTTGGTGAAATGAAAACCAGAAAGTTTTGGGCAATCATGGCGCCGCTGCTGCTGCTTCTATTGGCAGCGCCGTCATACGGGTATTATCACCCGTTTTCCAACCGTATTGAAATCAGCGAGGCTGATGACCATCCCTGGGGTGGTGAGCTGTACAGCATTTATGACGGCGGCGGTGTCATTCAGACCAACAGCATAATGATTGGCGCGCCGTCACCTTCCATTGAATTCTCGCGGGTGGTTCCCTTCCTAAACGTGGTGCGGGGTTGGAATATCTTCCGCAGTTTAATTCTCAACGGGCGTTCGCTCACCAGTGGCGCCGTGACCACAAATGTTACCACCGTTAACTCTAACCTTATTCGCAGGGGAAATTGAACCATGAGTCTGGTTAACACCAACGACCTCGATTTCCGCATGTCCTGCCAGAAATATCTCGCCGGCCTGGTAGCCCGTAAGGACTTTGCCGAGGCGGCGCGGTATTTTGAGTCGCTTCGGGAAGTCTGGAACGACCGGACCGATGTTGACAGCGGAATAATGATGCGTCTCGGTGCCAAAGCCTACAGCTCATTGGGAGATTTCTCCAAAGCCCTTCCTCTTATAAGAACCGCTATCCTGTCGCTGGCGCAGTCTTCCGGTGATTCGGGTGAACTGGGTGACGGATATCTGACGCTGGGCGACATCTTAAGAGATATGGGGAACTACAATGAGTCTGAGAAGGCGTACCGTGACGCCGAATCGATACATCGCAGAAATGATGACATCGCCCGCGCCGGCGATGCCTTGAACCGTCTTGCCGGTATCCTTTTCCGCAAGGGTGATTTTGAAGCCTCGCTGCGCTATCTTCTGGAGGCGGTGGAGGCGGCTCGCAGAATCAACGACAACCGCCGTCTGGCTTATCTTTTCGGCAATATCGGTCGGGTCTATACCTTCCTGGGGAAGCTCTCGGCCGCCGAAGAGAATATTCGTCTCAATATTGAGCTGTCCACGCAATTCCGCGACGATTTGGAGATTGCCCGCGCGTACCTGTCGCTGGGGTATCTGCAGATGCAGAGGGAGCGTCTGGAAGAAGCGGCGGAGAGTTTCGAGAATGCTCTGGAGCTGATTCGGCGCGGAGAATTCCAGAACGAAGAGATAATTTATCTGACATATTGCGGCGAACTGGCGGTCAAAGAGGGCCGTAATGAAGATGCCGAGCGGATGCTGGAAGAAGCGGTGGCGAAGGCGGGAAAGCTGGCTCCGGAATCGCTTCTGGCGGCGCGGCCACTGCGTCATTTGGCGGAGCTCTGGGTAAGGCGCGAGAATTTCCGGAAGGCGCTGGTTTACGCCAATTCGGCGATGGCGGCGATGAAGCGGCTTGACGATGCCGTGGAAATCGGCGCCCTGCATAGAATTATCGCCGTCTGTCAGGAGGCGCTGGAGCGCCCCGACAAAGCGCGCGCCGGATATCTTGAATCAATTGAACTTCTGCAGGAACGGAAAGCCAAATTCGAATTAGCCGAATCTCTGACGGTCGCCGGAATCTCGAGTCTTTTTGAGGCGGGGAAGAAGCTGATATACCTCTGTCGCGCCGAGGAGATCTATGCCGCTTGCGGCATTGCAGTCAAAGCCGAAAAAACGCAACGTCTGATATCATCGGTGCAGCCGAATAGCAAGAATAGTTCCGGCGGAGAGATTATGTCGGCGGAAACGACAGTCGGATTTCCGACGCGTAGCCCGCGGATGGAGGGGATTGTCAAGCAGCTCCATCTTCTGAAAAGCTCTCGTCTGCCGCTCCTCCTGACCGGCGAAACCGGCACCGGCAAGGATTTTATGGCGCGGTATTTTCATTCAATTGCCCGTCCTACCGGACCGTACCTGGCGGTGAACTGCGCTGCCGTGCCCGACACCCTGATTGAATCAGAACTGTTCGGGTACCAGCGGGGGGCATTCACCGGCGCCGATAACAATCGTCGCGGGCTTTTTATGGCGGCCAACCGGGGTGTCCTTTTGCTTGATGAAATCGGGGAGTTGCCGTTGTCGTTGCAGGCAAAACTGCTCAGCATTCTCGAGACAAGAAAACTCCGCCCCCTGGGGACGTCGGAAGAATTCGAACTTGACCTGATAGTCATAGCGGCAACTAATCGCGACCTGACCGAGATGGTGAAGGCGGGGCTTTTCCGCTCCGACCTGTATTATCGTCTGGCAGGAATTGCGGTAGAAATCCCGCCCTTGCGGGAACGGAAGGAAGATATTCCTTTCCTGCTGGAGTTTTTTATGCGCCGTGAAGGACTGCTGTCAGAGGGAGACCGCCCGTCGGCGGAGTTGGTGCGGCAATTTCTCGGATATGACTGGCCCGGGAATATCCGTCAGCTGGAAAACAAGGTGAAACAACTGGCGGCATTGTCGGCGATGGCGCGTGACGGCTCCATAGCGGAATTAGCCCGTTCCTTTTTCGACACCAGGCGGGAGGAGACGGCAAATTCGCTTTTTGAGCAGGTGGAGAAGTTTGAGAAACGTCTTCTGATGGAGGCGCTGGCGGCGGCCAACGGCAACAAATCGGAGGCGGCCCGGATTCTCTCTATCCACGAGTCGACTCTTCGGGCAAAAATGAAACGGTACTGTCTCGAGACGACCGTCAATTAACGCCGCGAATCACAGGTAAATGAAGGGCGAGGACTTTTCTCGCCCTTTTTTAATACTCATTTGCAGCGGATCGCTCTAAAACATTTCCCTTGAATTGCCTTCCTCTTTGCAATTACTTAAGATGTCGATTAACAAGAGGCGTCGGTTTTGTATAAATATATCGAGCAAAGTATAAAGAATGTTCGGGCTCGGGTCGCCGCGGCGGCGAAGAAGGCCGGACGGCAGGAAAGCGATATCGCCATAGTTGCTGTCGCCAAAACCTTTCCTTCGGCGGCCATTAAGGCGGCGGTCGGTTACGGCCTGGGCGATATCGGGGAGAGCCGGGTGCAGGAGGCGGAGCAGAAAATTAAAGAACTGGGGCAGGTTGCCCGCTGGCATCTGGTGGGGCATCTCCAGACCAACAAAGCGGCCAAGGCGGTAAAGATGTTCGATATGATTCAGTCGGTCGATTCCCTGAAACTTGCCGAAGCGATGAACCGCGCCGCCGAATCGGAAGGGAAGAAAATCGATTGCCTGGTGGAGATAAATTCCTCCGGAGAACTCTCGAAATTCGGCGTCAGACCGTCCGATGCGGAACGTCTTATCGAAGATATCCTGGAACTTCGGCATATCTCCTTGCGCGGTTTGATGACAGTCGGTCCCCTTACGGAGAGCGAGCCGGTACTGAGGGCCTCCTTCCGGATGACCCGAAAAATCCTGGAGCAGGGACAGGCGCTCGCTGGCGAGAAATTCCATATTCTTTCGATGGGGATGTCGGGCGATTTTGAGACGGCGATTGAGGAAGGAAGCAATATGATTCGTCTCGGCTCGGCGCTGTTCGGGGAGAGGAAGAGGTAACCGAGCGATACTTGTCAAGGAAAGCCGCAGCGCGCCGCCGAAGGTTTAGACAATGGAGACTAAGTGATATGAAATTTAATTTTAATTCAAATAAGAAGGTGCCCAATGGAATTATCCCCCAATGAAATCCGCAATCAGAGGTTTTCGCAGGCGTTCCGCGGATACAACAAGACTGAGGTTGACGCCTTTCTGGCAGGAGTGGCGACCTCGCTGGAAGAAGCCCGGGTGCAGGCGATAAAACTGACCGAGGAAAAAGAGGCGCTGACGCAGCGGTACCAGGAGTTGAAGAATATCGAAGAGACAATTAAAATGGCGGTGGTGGAAGCGCAGCGCGGGGCGGAGCTGATGTTGTCCAACGCCCGGAAAGAAGCCGACCTGATTGTCGCGGAAGCGCGGCGGCGGCGCGATGAGATAATTGAAGAACGTCACCGAAAAGCGGCCGACCTGGAGCGGCGACTGGAAGAACTGGAATTCACGAGGCGTTCTCTTTACACCAAGCTTCGCGCCGATATCGGGGCGCATCTGAAACTTTTGGAGAATCTTGACCCGTTGAAAGCGAAAGCGGACTCTCCCGTTTCAGCCGCGAAAAGTGAAACACCCCAGAGGGAAAACCCGCTGAGCGATATCGACCGGATTGTGGAGCAATTCCAGATGGAAACGGGCCTCGCGCCGAAACCGGAAAACCCGAACAACCAGGGAGAGCAGCAATGAGCGATTTGAAGACAATGATAGATGAAGCGACCAGATTTATTCGGACCAAAACCTCCCTCGCTCCCGAAACAGGCATTATCCTTGGCACCGGGCTTGGCTCCCTTGCCGATGGGATCGAGGTCGCCGCAAAAGTTGAGTACGGCGATATCCCGCATTTCCCGGTTTCGACCGTCGAGTCGCATGCCGGACGGCTTCTCTTTGGAAAACTGAAAGGGAAAAACGTTGTCGCCATGCAGGGACGGTTTCATTATTACGAAGGGTACTCACTGCAGCAGGTGACCTTTCCGGTGCGGGTGATGAAAGCGCTGGGAGTCAAGACTCTCATTGTCTCCAACGCTTGCGGCGGTCTTAATCCGCAGTTCAACCGCGGCGACATTATGATTATTACCGACCATATCAATCTGCTGGGGAATAATCCCTTAATCGGGCGCAATGATAATTCCATCGGCGACCGCTTTCCCGATATGTACAACTGCTATGACAAGGAGTTGGTGAGAATGGCGGAGAATGCGGCGCTGGAATTGAAGATTCCGGTGCGCAAGGGAGTCTATGTGGCTGTTGCCGGGCCTAATTTGGAAACGGCGGCGGAATACCGATTCTTGCGGACCATTGGAGCCGATGTGGTGGGGATGTCAACGGTGCCGGAGGTGATAGCGGCGCGACATCAGCAGACCAGAGTTTTGGCGTTTTCAATAATTACCGACATGGGGCTTCCCGATGCCCTGACCGCCTGTTCCCTTGATGAGATTATCGCCACCGCCAATAAAACCGAGCCGAAACTGCGGGCATTGATTGCGGAGTGCGTGGAGAGGCTGTAGCGGGGGAGTAGGCCGAAGTTAAATCGACAAAGAGTCGACAACGGTGCCCCACCGCTTGCGGTGGGGTAGTATATAGTACGGATTCAGTTTGTAATAACCCACCCCAAGGGGTGGGGCACCAGTGGATGATTGAAAGTGCGGATATAGTTTTGCAGGAACCCACCCGTCTGGTCGCCCGGGCGCGCCTCACTCTTTCAGACGCATCTCCGCCTGATGCACGAGCCGTTCCGCCTCCAACCAGTCGGACATATCGTTCCCGCCCGAAAATCCTCTTTGCTCCGCCAGAGCATACGCCAGTTTCTCCACCAGAAGTCGCGACTGCTCCGGGTTGGGCACTCCAAACAGCACCAGTTCCGCCCGTGAGCCATCTTTCGATTCTATCACCAGAATCTTATCGCTGTTGTCGGTATCTTTCTGAAGGAAAACTGATTCCGGTTCTTTGATGGTCAAAATCGGCGCCAGAATTTTCTCCGGGTCCCAGAGCCCGGTGAATATCTGGAGACCGCTGATTGCCCGCCCCGTTTTCTCCAGTGATATGCCGAGGAAGGGAAGATTCTCGGCCAGGATGCGGGAGTGATTTTCTCTTTCGACGATGCTTATATCCAGTTGACGATACTGATTTGACGAGTTAAAACTCTTGCAGAATTTTGCCCAGCTGTTACGTTTAATCTCTTTCATTACCAACCTCCTTGTTTGGTCATTCCTTCCGAGCTCATCAAAGGATGTCCAGTTTTACAGGAGTAAAGAATCAGGGTTAATCGACCTCACGCTATTTTTTAGGATACATTAACTCTTATACCTTATTTCACGAAAATGGCAAGCAAAAAATCTGGAAATCAGCATGCCTCTTTTTGCTGAAAACGCGATGGCGGAGAGAAAGACGATAAGAATAGAAGTTATCTTATTGGGAGTGAAAAACTAAGCCGAGCGGCGCAGTTCGATAACAGGGGCTTCGGGCGGGCAGCCGAGACGGAAAGGGAACCAGTGTCCAATACCGGAGGAGAGGTACATCTGGGAATTCCCTTTTTGATAATGACCCCAGAGATACCGTCCGGGCATAAACGGCGCAAAGAAACTTCTTCCGGCGACCCCCACCTGTCCGCCATGGGTATGACCCGACAGTGTCAAATTTATCCGGTAATCGGCGGCGATATCAAACCCTTCGGGACGATGAGTCATCAGTATCTTAAAGCCATCGGAGGGGGCGCCATCGAGCGCCGCCGTTATGGTCTTGTGCAGAAATGCGGAGCCGTCACGGCGCAAGAATTTGGGGTCATCAGCCGCCGCCAGATATAGGGGTGTCCCTTTTATATCAAGCGTGATGCCGGAACTTTTCAGAAGCGGCACCGGGCTCCTGGCGAAAATCTGATGTACTTCGTTTATGCCGCGATAGTACTCATGATTCCCCAGCGACGCAAAGGTGCCGTACGGCGGATTCAACTCAGCCGCCATCTTCAGCGTATCGGGCAGCAAGGCGAGGTCATCGGCAATATCGCCGGTCAGGAGAATTATATCGGGATGATACGGTTCCGCCGCGAGCAGTATCTCTTCAAAGTCATCGAGCATTTTGTAGATACCGAGATGCGAATCGGTCAGATGAAGAATTCTGAGTCCATTCAATTCCGGGGGAAGGTTCGGAAATTTCATCGGCAAGAGATAAACATTGGTTCCCTGGAATGCCCGGGCGATTCCGCCGCCTCCGGTGGCGACAGTGACCAGGGGAAGAGCCGCGGCGGCGCCTTTCAGGAAAACTCGCCGGTCGCGATTGAAGGTTTCTGCCGGATAGACCGCCTGTCTGGCTCTTCTTCTCTCCATCAGGCGATGGATGAAATTCAGAATACCGGAGAAGGGGAGCGAGAGGGTCAGACCGAGGAGAAGCACCAGCGAGCCGGCCGCCATTACCGACCCGACCCGTTTCAGCGGTTCGATATCAAACCGATGCGCCGAAAACCAGACCGCAATAGAGAGAAGCCCGAAGACCGGAACCAGATAAGCCGCGACCCGAACCGCCTTATGTTTCCACCAGACCTTGTTGAAGAGCCGGATAAAGAGAATCACCAGGGCGGAAAAGATGGTCAGAACAGTCAAAGCAAAAAGCATAATAAAACTCATAGTGTCTAATTTATACGATTTCAGGCTACCATGCGCCGTCTATAAAATATATGACATATACGCCGCGGGGATTGTTCCAAAAAAGTAAAGTATAAGACAGACAAAAACTTATGGGCGGCGAAACCGGTCAGCTCAAAATATCGCTCCGGCCTGGGTGGTGACAAATCGTTTCGGTATATAATCGAGCGGTCCGGCAAAGGTAAGAAATGTTATTTCGAACCGCTGCCCTTTCATCAGATGAAAATTGAATATATGCAAGAGCGTGGTTCCCTGGTACACTTTTTCAAACCCTCCCTCGGACAGGGAGATAGTAAATATCGGCACCTGCCAGACTTCGGCCGGTTTGTCGAGAGCGAGGGCGACAGCGAGGCGACGATAGTCATCACGCATGATTGTCGTGTAGCAGTTGGGAGTGACAGCAGCTGAATCAAGGAAACTGTTTTCCTTGCGGGCGCCGTCATAAATCAGATAGCGGTCGTCGGCATGCCCGGCCTGGAAGTTGAAATTATTCTCAACCGCGAAGCGGATGTTGTAGATATCATCTCTTTCGGAATAGAGGCAGTAATTGACCGAGAAGACATCGGAGTCATCGGCGAAGTAGAATACTTTTTCCACGGTCAGCTCTTTGATACCTTCGGCGCGCCAGAGATGTCCGTTTCGTTTCAGGCTGACAATATTGCTCGCCCCTTTCTTGTCGGATTCATATTTTCCGAGCGCAAAATCCCCCTCTTCGTTAAAATGGCCCGACTGAAAGAGGTCGATATCGGCATGTTGAGGGAGGAAGTGGTCCACAAATGCGCGCCGGCTGTACCAGTCATCGGCAAGCAACTTGTCGAGTCCGAGCTCTTTGGTCAAGACCAGGTCATGAATCGATGCGGTCTGGTCTTCTTCGGTCTGTTGCGAGTCAAGTTTCGCCTTAGCCAGTTTCCAGTGATACCCTTCCTTGCGCCTTTTGAGCGTGTCGGAGAAATTGAATTTGCCGTCGTAACTGTCCAGTTCGAGAAGCATTCCGCCGACCGACGGTTTGAATATCACCGCGAATTTCTGGGTTCGGACCACAACCTCATCATGGCCGTCACAATCAAAGTCGTAATTCTTCCGGCTTACCTGGCGACGCTCCGACTCTGTAATAATTTTCTCCGCCTCAATCAGGTTCTCATAAATGGCGGCGCGCAGATGGGGAAGGTACAATCCCCCGAATACTCCGTGCCAGTAAGGGCAGTTGCACTGCCCGGCGTAGAGACGATGTCGGGCTTTTTCAATCAGGTCGGTACGGTCGGGAAATTCCCTGCTGAATTTATCCAGGGTGTCGGAGACCGCCAGCATCCGTTTGTGCATCAGATTGGCTTCTTCATATTTGGCAAGAAAACCGCGCCAGTGTCCGCCGCGGACATACCGCCCGTACTGCTCCATCTGTCCATGCATCTCCAGCCAATGCTCGAAATCTTCATATTCGGCGAAGGCTTTCGGCGGCAGCGACCAGTGGAGCATTTCGGCGTAGGAAGCCGACGGCAGATAGGCTCGTCCCACCGGCTCGCTCTGCGCGGCATCACCCAAAGTGCAGATTTCCAGCCAGCCGGAGTTCTCCTGAAGCGCCGTGAAAAACTGTTCCAGCCAGCCGTCATCATAACAATGCTGATGAGTCTTGGGCCAAACGCCGAATTTCTCGCCGTCATCGGCATAGATAGCAAGACCGTTGGGATTGCGCTCCGCCTGCCGCATCAGTTCGGTCATCACCTTCTCCACCGTGCCAAACGGTATCAGGTAGCGCAGTTTTTTCTGAATCGGAAGAAGCCTGACGGTGAGACCTGATTCCTCCGTTACAAAGATTCCGGTCAGGTCGCTCAGTTCAAAGCCGGCGTAAAGAAAATGGGTGTCGTCAATCGGAAGATACATGACTCCCGCCTCATTCAGGATTTTGGGCAGATGCGGCTCCCAGACCCGCTCGGTCAGCCAGAGACCCGAGGGGGAGGCTCCAAAGCGGTCGCTGAGATATTGATTGAGAAGGGCAATCTGCCCCAGTTTGTCGCGGTCGGGGATGGAGGGCAAAATCGGCTCATAGAAACCGCCGGTCATAAGTTCAATCTGCCCGCGCGCAATCATCTGACGCACCGTATCGAAATATTCCGGATGATGTTTCTCCTGCCAGTCCCAGAGAATGCCGGACTGATGGAGCGAAAGACGGACATTGGGGAATTTTTCGAGCACTTTCAAGAACGGCAGATATGCCTGAGTATGGGCTTCTTCGAAAACCGAATCGAAGTTGCCGACCGGTTGATGATTATGCAATCCTATCGCGAGTCTGAATTTTCCCATTAGAATATCCTCACCGTAAGGCCTATATATTTTTTTGGATTGGCGCGGATGTCGCTCACCAGTTCATCTATATTGTTGGCGGTTCGTCGCAGGTCATCATAAAGCCGCCGGTCTTCCACCAGCATCTGCAGGGTGCCGTTGCCGCTGTCGAGTTTGTTGGCGAATTCGCGGGCGGTGGCGGCAACCTCGGTCAGGTCATCGACCAGCAAATCGATTTTTTTGCTGCTTTTGTCGAAGCGGGTCATCATCGAATCGACCCGGCTGGAATTATTGACGGTCAGTTTCCTCAGTTCTGAGGAGGCTTTCAGGAAATTCTCCGCCGCCTGGTCCAGTTTATTGTTGTTACGTTTGACGTAGTCGTTAAGAGAGCGGGAGAGTTCCTCGAAATTACTGACGGCGCCGGTGAATTTGTTCAGGTTGGAGTCGGAGCCGATAGAGGTCTTGAAAGAATGCACCAGTTGCCGCAGTTCATCAATCATCTCTCCCATCATCCCCATCACTTCCGGGATACCGGTATCGTAGTTTCCGATAATGGGGCGCATCAGGTCGTGCTTGTTGGATGATTTTCCGGGGCTGACGGCGACAAACCGCTCCCCCATCAGGCCGATATTTTTGATAGTGACGGTGGCGTCTTCCTTGAGGAGGACATCATTGCTCAAAACCAGCTCGACCAAGACGCCGTTTTCGGCGAGACTCAGGTCGCGGACTTTCCCTTTGCGGATGCCGGAGACCATAACCGGGTCCCCTTTGGCGAGCGACCCGACCTCGGTGAAAACGACCGAAAAGCGGTAGTTCTCTTTACCGTAGCGGTATCCCTGAATCCAGATTATGGCGCCGACGAGGATAACCAGGGCGGCGATAATGAGGAAACCGACTCTGAGTTCTACATTTTTAGAAGGCATAGTATATCATTCAATAGTTCGGTAAGTTTGCCGAACAGTTTAACTTACAAAATTGAGGAGGGAATGGGTAGGGGGAAATGGGGGGGGAATTTCCGTCAGGAGGGACTCCTGACGGCGCAATTTAAACTGTCGCCAAGCAGGTATAGAAGATGCAGACAACAGCTAAGGAACCCACCTTGACAGACTTCCTTATCAACTTCACATCAGTCTTCCCTTCTATATATTAGGAGTGCGGCTCACAATGCAATATTTCTACTCTCTGACGGGGCCTGGGTGCTTCATCCAAAGGCTAAGATTTTTCTGAGGTAAGGAAGTCCGATCACGACCGGATTATCTTCAATATCTCCTCAACCATCTTCTCCAAAAGCCCCTTGGAGTTGGCTTCCACGTTCAGACGAATCAGCGGCTCGGTGTTGGAGGGGCGGAGGTTGAACCAGAAATCAGGATACGAAACAGTCAGGCCGTCAAGACGGTCCTGCTCGCCATCAGAATAATATTTGGCAACGGCTTCAATTTTCTCGGTCGCCGAATCGACCCGGCTGTTAATCTCGCCGGAGCGGAAATAGGGGTCAATCTCTTTGATTTTTTCGTGAAGCGGTTTGGCGGAGCGGCTCAGAAGTTCCAGCGCCACGAGAAAGGCAATCAGCCCGGAATCGGCGAACCAGTTGTTGCGGAAATAGAAATGCCCGGAATGCTCGCCGCCGAAAATGGCGTTATGCTTTTTCATAAGCGGTTTAATAAGGGCATGCCCCACGCGCGTCTTGAGCGGCCGCCCCCCTTTGCGCTCGATTAGCTCCGGCACGGCCCGCGAGCAGATAAGATTATATAGAATCGTTTCGCCCGGATTTTTGGCGAGCAAATTATCGGCAACCAGGGCGGTGGTCATATCGCCGCCGACCTGCTTGCCGTTTTTGTCAACCAGGAACATCCGGTCGGCATCGCCATCAAAAGCGACCCCGAAATCGGCTTTTTCCTCGGCGATTTTCTTCTGCAATTCGACTAAGTTTTCCAATTCGATAGGTGAGGCCGGGTGATTCGGAAAGGAGCCGTCGAGTTCAAAAAAGAGCGGGACCACTTTGAGCGGAAGACGCTCGAAGACCGGCGGCAGAGTGGCGCCGGCCATGCCGTTGCCGGCATCGACCACAATCTTGAACGGCTTGATGACCGAGATGTCGATAAAGGAGAGGCAGTGCTCAGCGTAGTCGGCGGTGATATCTTTTCTGACGATATTCCCGCGCTGGGGGGATTTGATGACAATATCGTTTTCGAGGGCCTCTTTGACCTTGTCGAGCCCTTCCTGCCCCGAAAGAGGAAGCGCCTCTTTTTTGCAGACTTTGAATCCGTTGTACTGTTTCGGATTGTGGCTGGCGGTAATCATAACGCCGCCGTCGTAGCCGAATTTCCCGACGGCGAAATAGAGGCCATCGGTGGAGACCAAGCCGAGGTCGATAACATCGACACCGGCGTCGGTGATGCCGCGGGCGAGGGAATCAAAGAGGATATCGGAGGAAACGCGCATATCGCGCCCGACCGCGATAGCGGTCGGCTTAAGGTAGCCGCAGAGGGCGTTGCCGATACGGTAAGCCAGTTCTTCGTTCAGTTGTTCCGGCACCGTGCCGCGGATATCGTAGGCTTTGAATATGGAAGTGTCAAATTTCATAAGTTCTCCCTGCTCCGCTATGGCGGAGACTGCCCGTGGCGGAGATGATTAATTAATATATTGAATGACATAGGTTAAAGTCAATTGTAATCGCATTAGGCGGTCAAAATTGGATTAAGCAATCATCTCTCGATATATCGTCAGACAGGGGGAGAAAATGAAACAGAGGGGGGAATTTTCCGTCATTGCGAGGTGCGACGAAGCAGTCTCTCTTCGCAGGTCGAATCCCTTGTGGATTCGACATATCATGCCGCATTGGTGCCCCACTCCTTGGAGTGGGATTATCTATTGTACGAATTTGCTCTTAAAAAACCCAGCGCGAGTCGCCGCGGCGACCAGGACGGTGGGGCACCAAATTGACGCTTTCACTTCAGCAACACCATCTTCTTCGCGCCGATGAAATCACCCGCGGTGATACGGTAGAGATAGATGCCGGTAGCGACAGAGCGGCCGGCGTTATCGGTGCCATCCCAGATGACAGTATGCGAGCCGGCCTGTTTCTCGCCCAGTTCGAACTCTTTCACTGTCTGCCCGAGGAGGTTGAAAATTGTGAGGGTGACGTTCTCTTTGCGGGGCAGGTCGAACTGGATTTCGGTGCTGGGGTTGAAGGGATTGGGGTAGTTCTGGTGAATGCGGAAATTCTCGGCGAGGATGCCATCGCCGTCGTCCGGGACATCGGTGGAGGGCATGGTCCAGATGGTATCAACATACGATAACTCAGAGCCGTCCGACCGACAAAATTCGAAATCGAAATATGCCTGTTTGATAACGTACTGGGTGCTCGGTTCCAGGTCTCTTATAACATATTCGTATTCGAAGTACTTGAGGAAACCGTCATGAGTGAGTTCATCTGGATAGTAGGCGTGGAGCGAGTCAATGTTGAAGGTGGACGGGTACGGTTGATATGGATAGAGTTTGTGAATCAGAAGCGGGTCGAACAGGTTTGAGTTATTGGCGCAGACCGGCAAGAAATAGAAGAGAGAATCGAGCCAGTGGAGAGCGAGTGCGGTATCAGGCGCACTATATTGCATCGGGTCAGAGATGCTGTAAAGCGCTTGAGTCTGTTCCCGGGTGAATGGTACATCAGTATAGACCCAGACGGAGTGCTCAAAATTCCAGATCAGTTTCCAGAAGTCTTCTTTATCGTACTCTGCCACCTTAATAATGCCGGTAGCCTGGGGAATCATATAGGAAATACTGTATCCTTCGAAGTCATTATATCCCAGTCGGTAGTCTAACCGTGTTTCCGGTACCAAGCCGTTCCAGCGGACTCTGACATCAACATCATTTTCTAATGTCAGTCTCAACGATTTGCGATAAGGGGATATTTGCGGTACTTTCAGGTCGGGAACGCCATCACCTTCGTAGAAAATGGTATCCTGGTCAGGTTCGACACCGCAGAGATAATATTTGCCGGCGTAGCCATCGCTGTCGGTGTCATAGCCGGGTATGTCATAGAGCCATTTTGCCTGAAGGGCGTTGGTAACGAATTCATCGAAATTGAGCTGGTCGGCATAAGCCTGCGGCGAGTATGGGTCAAAGAGGTTCTCGAAAGCCTCGCAATCGGTGTGAAAATTCTCGCCGGCCACATAGGCGAAAGCGAACGGTGCCGACTCGCCGGGCATAATATCGAAAGGACCGAAGGAGAGGAGATACCTTGTGTCGGTACCGTCGGCCAAATTGTCGGAGTATGGAGGAGGCGCGAGCCAACCTTCGGAGGAATGGTCGACAGAGGTAAAGAGCTGATCATAGTCGATTTCGGGATGGCTCATGATATAGTACTTATTCCGGTCGCCTTCCGGCGTGCCAAGAAATCCGCCGAAATCGCGCATAGGATATTCGACCGTTCCTTGCTTCCTTGGTCCCCAATCAAGCCCCGCGTTCGCATTCGATATCCACCAGTTGAAAGAGAAATTCGTCGTCTCACCGGGTGTAGCAAGGAGAAGAATACCTGTCACCGATGTCAGTGAAGATGCATTCTCATACGGACATGGATCGGAAGATTCCTGGCGGCCGTCATTATCAGCAATCCAAGCAAGGTGGACAGAATCGGTGAAAGAACAGGCAAAAGACAGCTGAATATCTTGTTTCAGCCCGCAAATATCGTCCTCGAAACCGGTCGATGTGCTTTTGAGCTTTACATCACCGTCGACATAATATCCGATATAGACATCTTCCAGAATTTCTGCTCCAATGTTCTTAATATTAAAATCGAAGATGACAAAGTCATCAGCTTCAGGATTGCTCCAGGCATAGCTTTTCTGCGTAACTTCCAGTTTCAGGGGAATATGTGGCCTACCTTCAAATGGGTCCGGGAAGACATAGGGTGGATTTGTAAGAGTGTCGGTATAGATTGCTATATAATCTTGTTCGGAAACAGCACCGGAGTCATCTTTAATATTTGATCGGATTCTAATTGCCCCCTCGGGGCATGTTTCCGGCCACATTTCTTTTGTCATCTGCCAGCCGTCTATGCCTACACTGACCAAGGTGTCACTACCGACAATCGCGCCAATCCATAGCGAACCCAAAAAGAGATGTTCCTTCTCACTGGGATAAGGATACTGGCAGGAAGGCGGAAGATCATAAGGAAAGTCTGGCTGAATTATTAGACCCGAGCCAATAAAGCCGATATTCGTTATGGCAAGCGCCATTCTGCCTACGTCATGGATCAATCCTTGCGAGCAAGGTTCGGTCGTTAATTTCTGCCCGGTCAACTTTGGCGACCGCGGCGAATAAAGATTCCGCCCAGATGCAGAAGCGGTGATTAACATGACCATCACAATCAGTATGAGTACAACTGAATCAAATGAAAGAATTCTTGGCTTACAAATTGGAACATTGGAGTTCATAGATTCCCTCCTTAAAGCGGCGGATAGAATTCCGCCCCTGAATACTATACAATCTAATCCATATTTAGAAATTGTCAATCAATCTCCCTATTACCTATCCGATTGACAGATAACCGCCCCAATTTGTGTAATGGAAACTTGGAGTTTTTCCTTGTGAAATTATTCACACATCAGGGTTGATATTTGGGGCGGATTGAGTTATAATTTATCATCGGGCAGATGTGGACATCTGCCGCGCACAGAAGCATCGGGCAGATGTGGAGATCTGCCGCGCACAGGTACTGGATTCCCCCGCCACAGGCGGGCAGGCGCCTGCGCGGGAATGACATGGAGTCAGGTTCACCCGCCAGGGCGGGCAAGCAGGAACCTGACCTACCATGCATCGTAAAGGTCGACCCATCTGTGGACCTAAAAATCGGGCGAGCGCGCAGGTTCGCCCCTGCAAAGATAGGTACGAGAAGGATGAGACCCTTCTTAGGTTTCGACAATCATTTGCGGTGCCCCCCGATTGGCGCACGCAGACACAAAATGTCAAAACCCAAGTCGCACACGGCGACCAGGGAGGGATTTTGACCTACAAAATAAATACTACAAGTCAGGTTGCTTATGAGACGATTA
>JBFMEF010000002.1 GCA_040753495.1 Candidatus Zixiibacteriota bacterium | reverse complement strand
AGGCGTTTAATATATGGTATAATTAAGCCTCATGAAAAAGAACGCTAAAAAAGCCTCCAAACATAATTCTGCCCGACTGGGAAATCTCATCGATGGCATCTTATCCCGCCTCGGTCTGGCGCACAAACTGGGGGGATGGCGCGTTGCCGCCAACTGGGATGAAATTGTCGGAGAATCGATTGCGAAAGCTTCCCACGCCGTGAAATTCGACAATGAGACTCTTCTGGTTTCGGTGCCGGATGCTGTCTGGCGTCAGCAACTGTCGCTGGAGGTTGATGCCATTTTGGAGAAGATTCATTCTTTTCCCGGAGGCAAAGCGGTGCGAAAAATTCATTTTGTGGCTTGAAAACTTTTTGCCTTCAAGCCGGAAGGATTGAAAGTTAAATGAAAGGTGAATCTACGACTATAGAAAACGGAAAGAAAAACGGTCTGAACTACGATGCCTCCAGCATCACCGTCCTGAAAGGACTGGAAGCGGTCCGCCGCCGCCCCGCCATGTATATCGGCGATATCGGTCCTCGCGGCTTGCATCATCTTGTATATGAAGTGGTCGATAACTCCATCGATGAAGCGATGGCCGGTTTCTGCACCAGTATCAAAGTGGAGATAGAGCCGGACAACAGCATCATCGTTTCCGATGACGGCCGCGGCATCCCGGTCGATATGCATCCGACCCAGAAAAAGTCGGCGCTGGAGGTGGTCATGACGATGCTCCACGCCGGCGGCAAATTTGACCACGCCAGCTACAAAGTCTCCGGCGGTCTCCACGGTGTCGGCGTCTCCGTCGTCAACGCTCTTTCCGAGTGGTGCAAAGTAGAAGTTTGCCGCGACGGCGCCAAATATCTGCAGGAATACAAACGGGGCGTGCCGACCGGTGAAGTCAAGAAAATCGGGACCTGCAAAGACTCCGGAACCAGAACCGCTTTTCTTGCCGACCATGAGATATTCACCAAAATCGATTATAAGTTCGATATCCTCGCCTCCCGCATGCGCGAACTGGCGTTTTTGAATAAAGGGCTGAAAATCGCACTCATTGACCATCGCGTTGACAAGAAACTGGAATTCCAGTACAAGGGAGGCTTGGCCGCCTTTGTCGAGTATCTCAATGAGAATAAAAACGTTCTCTTCCACAAGCCGATCTATTTCCAGAAAGAGAAAGACGGCACCGATGTCGAAATCGCCATTCAGTACAATGACGGGTATGTCGAAAATCTGTTCTCCTATGTCAACAATATCAACACTATCGAAGGCGGCTCACATCTGACCGGATTCCGCACGGCGTTGACGCGGAGCATCAATAATTATATCACCAAGAACAATCTGGTCAAAAATGGCGATACCGCGGTCATCGGCGATGATTCCCGCGAAGGACTGACAGCGGTTATCTCGGTCAAGGTTCCTGACCCGCAGTTTGAAGGGCAGACCAAAACCAAACTCGGCAACTCTGAGACCAGAGGTATTGTCGAGACTATCACCAATGATTATCTGGCGGAGTTTTTCGCAGAGAATCCCTCTGTCGCCAAGAAGATTGCCGATAAAATTATCTCGGCGGCGCGCGCTCGCGAAGCGGCTCGGAAAGCCAAAGAACTGACCCGTCGCAAAACCGCTCTGGATAACGCCTCGCTCCCCGGTAAACTGGCCGACTGCTCCATGACCGACCCGGAATCGTGTGAGATTTATATCGTTGAGGGGGACTCCGCCGGCGGCTCCGCCAAGCAGGGAAGAGACCGCCGCTTTCAGGCCATTCTTCCCCTCAAAGGAAAAATTCTCAATGTCGAAAAAGCCCGCATCGACCGGATTCTCTCCAACGATGAAATCCGCGCCCTCATCACCGCTATGGGATGCGGCATTGCCGAGGACTTCGACCCCTCGCAACTTCGCTACCACAAGGTGATAATCATGACCGATGCCGATATCGACGGCGCGCATATCCGCACCTTGATACTGACGTTTTTCTTCCGGTATATGAAAGAACTGATTGAACAGGGGAGAATTTTCATCGCCCAGCCGCCGCTTTACCGAATACAGAAGGGGAAAGGCGAGCAATACGCCTACTCCGATGAAGAACGCGATCGAGTGGTGGCCCAATTCGGACGTGACGGTGTGGTCGTTCAGCGCTACAAAGGTCTCGGCGAAATGAATCCCGAGCAACTCTGGCGCACCACCATGGACCCGGAGACCCGCACTTTGCTTCAGGTTTCGCTGGAAGATGCCGCCGCCGCCGACCATCTGTTTACGATTCTGATGGGCGATGCTGTTGAACCCCGCCGCGATTTTATCCAGGAAAACGCCCGGTATGTAAGAAATTTGGATATTTGATGCAATTGATGTTTGCGAGTATGTGATTTAAATAGAGTTGATTTGGATTACCGTCAATTAGTCTCAATAATCGCAGATATTCTCAAGGAATTCGATTCCGAAAATCCGGTTCATAAGTCATTCCGGCCCGGCATTGGCCCTTTTGGTGAGCCACAGCTAGTCAAAGAAGTCTGTCAAAGATTGAATGCCAAGGGAATAATTTCGAGGACGAAGAGGACTCCAGACATGGAGTTGCAGCAAGAGTGGGCCATTGAATTCAAGATCGTCAGACCATTTGGAGACAATGGTAAAGAAGCGGAAGATTGGTCCGTCAATATGCTGCATCCTTATAAAGGCAGCACGAGTCTAATTGGTGACGCAATGAAGTTGCGGGAGCTTGTGCAATACAGATACAAAGCTCTTTGCGTTATTGGATTTGAACATGCCCCACCAAGAATATCGCTAGATCCATTATTAGATTCATTTGAGCTGATAAT
>JBFMEF010000001.1 GCA_040753495.1 Candidatus Zixiibacteriota bacterium | reverse complement strand
CTGATTTTGAGCGGGTCGGTTGTGAAGGGGATTATTATTATCGCGCTGGGGACAGTTGTAGTGAGCCAGATAGATAATTTTGTACGGCCGATGCTGTTCCGGAACAAAACCAAAATGCACACGCTGCTTCTTTTTTTCTCGATAATGGGGGGAATCGTAGTTTTCGGTCTGGTTGGGGTGGTCCTCGGTCCGCTGGTGACGGCGATTTTTTTGACGCTGCTCAAGATTTTTGAGTTGAAGATTCGTCCCGAAGAGGCGATGGATTCGGTGTCAAGCGCGGAATGACAGGCAATCCCGAATTATAAGATATCATGACCTCGCTTACTCCGGGGCCGGAGTTCGGGGGATTCTGACTTCCGCCATTAAGATTATGTGAAGCAAGCCAGCCTATTTCGTCCGTTTTGAGAAACGGATCCAGGAAAAAGTGAATATCACCAGACCGAAGAGGACCATGGCGGCGACCTCGAAATAGAGATGTTCCATCGTTGCCGCCTTCATCATGATGCCGCGGACAATTTTCATGAAATAGCGTAAGGGGTTAAGATAAGTGATATACTGTACTGATTGCGGCATATTCTCAATCGGAGTGAAGAAGCCGGAAGTGAGGATGGCAAAGACGGAAAAGAACCAGGCATAGAACATTGCCTGCTGCTGGGTTTTGGAAACGGTGGAAATGAACATTCCGATGCCGAGAGTGGTGAAGAGAAACAGGAAGGAGAGTCCATAAAGAAGCGCCCAGGAGCCGGCAAAGGGGATTTTGAACCAGAGAATTCCAACGAAAAGCGCTACCGACATTTCCAGAAAGCCGATAATCGCGAAGGGGATAGTTTTCCCGAGAATCAACGCCGGGGTTGTGATTGGAGTCACCAGCAGCTGCTCCAACGTTCCGATTTCCCGTTCGCGGACGATTGCCATCGAGGTCAACATCACGGTGACCATTGTCAGGAGTAGGGTTACGATTCCCGGCACCATAAAATAGACCGATTCCCCTTCGGGATTGTAGAGTCGTTTCTGACGAATAGAAAGGGGCGGGATGAAACCGGTAACTTTTTTATTGAATTGGCTGGTGATGACATTGGCATACCCGCTGGCAATGGAGGCGGAATTGGCATTAGCGCCATCGACAATAAAGCCGACATCAACCGAGCCTGTCTGATGGAGCTTTTCGGAAAAACCAGGCGGTATTATGAGAGCGACATTATAGCGGGAATTTTTCAATCCGCGGGCGGCGTCGAGGAGCGGCAGGTCCGCTGATTCGACCAGGAAATAGTTTCCCGCGGCCAGCGATTTCTGGTACTCGCGCGACAATTCGCTCCGGTCATAGTCATAGACGGCCGTATAGATATTTTTTACGTCGACATTTATGGCGTATCCCAGAATCATCAACTGAATAATGGGCATGACGAATATTACCCGGAGCATGTTCCGGTCACGGATAACCTGGAAGAACTCTTTTTTCATCAGCGCCAGAATAGTGCGTCGCATAGTTACCTATCCTATCTTCAGGCTGAATTTTTTGGTGGCGACGGTCAGCAGGAATATGGTCAACAGAATCAGGAATGACCCCTGAACCCACAAGATGGTGAAATCGGCCCCTTTGAGCATGATGCCTCGAATGATTACCAGAAAATATTTTGCCGGCACGATGTAGGTGAGATACTGAAGAATCTGGGGCATATTTTTGATTTCGAAGATATATCCCGAGAGCATAACCGACGGCAATACTGTTACCAGCTGCGCCGCCATCATCGCCAGCTGCTGGGTTTTGACGAGAGTGGAGATGAATATTCCGATAGAGAGGGCGGCGATAATATAGATGACGCCGAAGAAGAGCATCAGGAGTATCGAGCCGTTGAAGGGAACGCCGAAGTGGAAGACGGCGAACAGGAGAATCAGGATGCCGTCAAGTAAAGCCAGTCCGATATACGGAATTACTTTGCCGATAATCAATTGTCGGGGTGTTACCGGGGCGGTCAGAAGCTGCTCCATGGTGCCGGTTTCTTTTTCGCGGGCGATTGTGATGGAGGTCAGGAGCGCCGAAATCATCATCAAGATAACGGCAATCAATCCCGGCACAAAAAAGTGGGAAGATTTCAGGTCGGGGTTGTAGAGGACCTGAGTGGAGAGTTTGACGCCGGGAATCTCCATTCCGGGGGGGAGTTTGGCTTCGATGAAGCGCATCAGGGCCATGCTGGAATAACTGGAGGTTGCCGCCGACATATTGGCATCGGCGCCATCGACAGTCAGACCCAACTCAAAATCCTCGCGGCTGGCGACGGCATCAGCAAAACCATGGGGAATGACCAGAACGGCGTTGGCGTCGCCCGTTTTCAGTATTTTTTCAGGGTCATAGAGGTCCGGCGCGGCTTTCGATTGGAGGAAGTAACCGCTGTTATAGAAGTATCCGACCAGTTCGCGCGATTCGAACGATTTATCGAAGTCGAGCACCGCCAGTTTGATATTCTTGATATCCAGGTTGATGGCATAACCGTAGAGGAAGGTCATCAGAATTGGCATCAGAATGGCGATGATGAGGGAGCGAGGGTCGCGGAGGATATGCCGGAGTTCTTTTATGGCGATATATCTTATCTTATCCATTGCTTTCCCCTCGCGAAATCAGTGAGATGAAGGCTTCCTGCAGATTGGGCTGATTGTATTTTTTGACCAATTCCTGGGGATTGCCAATTTCGACGATTTTACCACGGTGCATGATGGATATCCGGCGGCAGAATTCGGCTTCATCCATGTAGTGCGTAGTTACAAAAAGAGTAGTGCCTTCATCGGCAAGGCGATAGAGTATCTCCCAGAATTTTCGGCGGAAGACCGGGTCAACCCCACCAGTAGGCTCATCCAGGAAAAGTATCTGAGGTCGGTGAAGGAGCGATGCCGCCAGCGCCAGCCGCTGTCGCCAGCCGGTCGGGAGCGATTCGGTGGGACGGTCGATGAATTCATTCAAGTCGAGGCTTTCGCCCAGTTCGGCGATACGGTCTTTAAGGTCGCCGGATGGAATTTGATAAACAGAACCGTAGAATTGAAGGTTTTCCCGTCCGGTCAGGTCGCGGTAGAGGGAGAATTTCTGCGACATATACCCGATACTCTGTTTGATTTTTTCGCTCTCGGTGAAGATATTGAAGCCGTTGACGGTTCCGGAGCCGGAGGTAGGGAGAAGTAAGCCGCAGAGCATCCGGATAGCGGTCGTTTTTCCGGCGCCATTGGCGCCAAGAAATCCGAAAATTTCTCCTTTTTCGACCGTGAGAGAAATCTCATC